>JAZUPX010000019.1:0-3754 GCA_045605405.1 Clostridia bacterium | reverse complement strand
CCTTGACTTCTGCCTTGGTATAGAGTTAATATGTGACACTGAGGAGGTGGAAGTGATGAAACGAATTGTAGAAAAAGTTCAGTTTATCCCGAAAATGCCTGTTCTATTAAATGTTGCAGCCTATGCAAGAGTATCTAGCGGGAAGGATGCGATGCTTCATTCCTTATCGGCTCAGGTCAGCTATTACAGCGAAAAAATTCAAAAGCATCCTGGCTGGAAGTATTGTGGTGTATATGCCGATGAAGCTATAACCGGTACCAAAGAGGATAGGGAACAATTTCAAAAGCTTCTGGAACGATGCAGGAATGGCGAGATAGACCTTATTTTGACAAAGTCTATCAGCCGTTTTGCCCGAAATACGCTCACACTTCTTGAAACAGTCCGTGAGCTGAAGAAATTAGGTGTTGATGTACTTTTTGAGGAACAAAACATTCATAGTATGAGTTCCGACGGCGAACTTATGCTGACTATTCTTGCGTCTTATGCACAGGAAGAAAGTCTGTCAGCCAGTGAAAACAGAAAATGGCAAATCAGAAAAGACTTCGAACAGGGTAAAATAGGCAGTATTACAATATTCGGGTATCGAAGAAATGCTGACGGTGTGCTGGAGATAGAACCCGCTGAAGCAGAAATAGTCAGGATGATATTTTCTGATTATCTGTCGGGTATGGGTGGTCAAACTATTTCAAATAAATTGAATGAAATGGGCATAAGAACTGCACAAGGCAATCTCTGGACTTCTCCAAGAATCAAGGAACTTTTGTCAAATGAAAAGTATATCGGCAATATGCTTTTGCAAAAATACTACCGAAATAACCACATAGAAAAAAGGAAAATGCAGAATCATGGAGAACTGCCGATGTTTCTGGTTGAGGAAGCCCATGAAGCAATTATTGACCTTAACACCTTTGAAATGGCACAGAAAATGATTGCAGAGCGTCAGGAACGGTATTCATATCAAGGGGCAACAAACAGATACCCATTATCCGGTTTGATACAATGCGGTGGTTGCGGTAAGAATTATCAGCGTAAGGTTTACAAAAACAAAATTGCCTGGAGTTGTTCGACTTTTACACGGAGAGGCAAGAAATACTGTCCTACATCGAAACAAATTCCAGAAGATGTCCTACATCAAGTTTTATGCGATATTCTTGAAATCAAAGAATTTGATGAGAAAACAGTACATAGAAAAATCAGCAGGATACTTGTTCCTGCACCTTATGAACTGATTTTCATTTTTCATGACGGTCATGAAGAAAAACGCAAATGGGAACATATATCCCGTAGAAAAAGCTGGACTGATGAAATGAAGCAAAAAGCCAGAGAAAGGAGTTTACAATGCCAAGGAAAGTCACAATGATACCTCAGACCATCAATCCTCAGACAAGAATGATGATGGATACAAAGGCAAAAAGGAAAGTGGCAGGTTATGCCCGCGTTTCAACGGATTTTGCAGAACAGCTTACTTCTTATGAAGCACAGGTGGCATATTATACAAGCTATATTAAAGGTCGTGAGGACTGGGAGTTTGTTGGTGTTTATACCGATGAGGGTATCAGCGGTTGCTCAACAAAACATCGTGAGGGATTTCAGCAGATGATAGAGGACGCTCTTGCAGGTCGTATTGATTTAATCATCACAAAAAGCGTCAGCAGATTTGCTCGAAATACCGTTGATTCCCTTACTACTGTCCGTAAGCTGAAGGAAAAAGGCGTGGAGGTATATTTCGAGAAGGAACAGATTTACACGCTTGATTCCAAGGGAGAATTGCTTATCACAATTATGTCCTCACTTGCACAGGAAGAAAGCCGTTCCATTCCCGAAAATGTCACATGGGGGCAGCGCAGACGCTTTGCAGAAGGAAAAATCAGTTTGCCGTATAATCATTTTCTTGGGTACAGGAAAGGGGAGGACGGACTGCCTGAAATTGTACCGGAAGAAGCAGAAATTGTACGCTTCATTTACAGAAGCTTTATAGACGGACAGACCATCTATGCTATTGCAAAATCTTTGACAGAACGGAAAATTCCGACACCTGCCGGAAAAGAAAAATGGAGTCAGACAACCATTGAAAGCATTCTGACCAATGAAAAATACAAGGGTTCGGCACTTTTGCAAAAGCGATTTACTACGGATTTCCTGACAAAAAAGAAAAAAGTCAATGAGGGAGAAGTACCACAGTATTATATTGAGGAATCACATGAAGCAATTATTTCACCGGAGGAATTCGAGGAAGTACAGTCTGAAATGGCAAGAAGAAAGAAATTAGGCAGAAAATACAGTGGCAGCACCATATTTTCAGCAAAATTAGTATGTGGGGATTGTGGCAGTTTCTTTGGTTCAAAGGTCTGGCATTCAACTTCCAAGTATCGTCGTGTGATATGGCAATGCAACAATAAATTCAAGGGTGAGCACTTCTGCACAACACCGCATTTTTATGAAGATGAGATTAAAATACGTTTTATTTCAGCATTTGCGAAGTTTTTTCAGCATAAGGATATCGTCATTGAAACCTGTCAGGTGCTCATTGAAGAACTTACTGACACATCATTCATTGATTCAGAAATTGAGAAACTGACTAAGGAACTTTCTGAATTAAGCAATCAGATTCGTGAACACATTCAAAAAAATGCAGAATCGGAATTAAATCAAGGGGAGTACAACAAGACCTACGATGAATTAACCGAAATGTTCAGTAAAAAGAAGAACACTCATCAAAAACTTAAACAAAAACGCACCCAACAGCAAGGTCGAGCAGAAGTTATGACTGCATTCATCAAGGGTCTTGAGGAACGAATAGAACCCATTGATTATTTTGATGAAAGTGTCTGGAAACTTACAATTGACAAAATTACCATATTCCATGACGGAAGAATGATTTTTCACTTTGTGGATGGTACAGAAATAGAGGGATAAAAACATATCGCCCTGCTGACATTATATGGTCGGCAGGGGGTTTAAGTAGATGTGATTGGATGGAAAACTGTGTTTCTTACTGATTTTAACAGAAAATTGCTGTTTTTCTATTGACAATTCTGAATTTGTGAGTTATACTAATATCGTAAATGAGATTAGTATGGAGATGAAAAAATGGATAAACTTCTGAAAGTTCTTACCGACCCTGTATCAAACCGTATATTGCAGATGATAAGGGTGAGGGGGAATATGACTATATCCGATATTTTGTCAGAGAATACACAGGTGCCGAGAGCGACTGTGTATCGTAAGGTTGAGAAAATGCTTGATGTGGGAGCAATTGAGATTGTTGACTCTCATAAGGTACGTGGGCAGACTGAAAATGTCTATGCCATAAAGGAGATGTACATTGCAAATCCCGAAACTGACGAGGACAGCTTGAAAATGGTTACGATAAGTATTATGCAGATATTAGACCAATACACCCAATATTTTCAAAGCGGAAATGCCGATGTGAACAGAGATAAGCTGTTTCTGCTGAATTATGCTATATCGCTGTCTGATAAGGATTTTTCCGCAATGATGAGCGATATTTTCAAGATTGTGGACAAGTATCAGAAAAAGAAATCAGCATCTGACGCTAAGCTGAGAAGTCTGTATTTATTACCAGCACCGGGAGGAGAAAACAATGAGTAAATCAAAGAAAAATGCAGTATTATATCCCGATAGCAAAAACGGGATTTATCTATATGAATATCCGATGATTAATGGCATAAAGCAGTATGTACAGGTAAGGGGAGCGGACAGGAAGAATCCGTTGATACTCTTTCTACACGGC
>JAZUPX010000018.1:0-4315 GCA_045605405.1 Clostridia bacterium | reverse complement strand
AAATGTTTTTCAATGTTTGCATTGTTATATGAAAGCAAAAAATCAAGGGTACTGCCCTTGATTTTTTAACACTTGGTATTTACACAATTATTTTGTATCCTCGCCGCCAGGACCATCTTTTCTGACTGATTTGTCTGTCGGGCGGGCTAAACCGGTGGAAACCCACTTATTATTTGTTGCAGTTTTTTTGTTGTCCTGTTCTTTCTTGTTACTCATAATTAAATCACCTCACGAGTAGTATAACCGATTATGAAACAAATATTGTAATATAAATTCCGACAAAATAAGAGTTCAAAAAAAGATTGATTATCTTCACTGTATCTGTTAAAATACTTTTAAGCCGAGTGGAGCCGGACTCCATAAGGTTTTAAAATATAAATTTTGCGAATTACTGCGGAATATTCCACGAATATACAATGGGTATTATTCGCGTAATTTTCCTTGTCCTTCATCAAAATTTATTATTTTAAAACTCTTCGACCTTAAACGCGGAGAAATTTAGTGCGAGTTTAATGCGGAGGACGAAGATGGGCTGTCGCCCTTCAAGGACGACAAACTAAAATCGCACAAATTAATCAAGTTTAAGGCTTGTGGAGTCCGGCTCCACTCGGCTCTAGGTGATAAAATGAAAAAGTCAAACATTTTTTCAGATAAAATAGATATGGTGCTTCTGGTATGCAGTATTCTTGCGGCATTTACAGGAATATTTGTAATTAACAGCGCCTCAAACACCATGGATGCACATTTGAAATATGTAATTGTGCAGAGTGTTGCTCTTATCCTCGGTATCGGTGCAATGAGTGGGGTTATCTTTTTCAGTTACAAATATTTTGAAAAGCTCCGCTATCTCATATTCGGTGCAGGAGTGGGGTTACTGATACTTGTACTTGCTATTGGCAAGCTGTCCCACGGTACGCAGGGATGGATTGTATTGGGGCCTGTTACCATTCAGCCCTCGGAAATTGCGAAGGTGTGTTTTATAATCACTCTTGCAATCCACATTTCCAAAAAGTATGATAGCATTAATACAAAGAAAACCTTGTTGGGATTACTTTTACACCTTGCCTGCTATGTAGTTCCCGTACTTTTACAGCCCGACTTCGGTACTGCAACGGTATTTATAGTTATATTTGCATTCGGGCTATTCTTTGCAGGAATACACCGCAAATATATTTTAGGAGTATGCGGAATCGGTGCTGTCCTCTCCCCTATAATATGGCTGTTTTTAAAGGATTATCAGAAGAACAGAATTATTTCCCTGTTTTTCCCCGAAAACGACCCTACGGGAAGCGGATACCACGTACTCCAGTCAAAACTCGCTATCGGAAGCGGTATGATATGGGGACGCGGTTATATGAAAGGACCGCAGACGCAGTACGGCTATCTTCCCGAAAAGCACACGGACTTTATTTATTCGGTGATTGGTGAGGAATTTGGTCTTATCGGCGGTATATTTATTGCCGTGTTACTTCTCATTATCGTGTACCGCTGTTTTGACAATGCAAAAAGCTGTTCCCACGACACCTTTGCGGAAATGATTTGCGTCGGCGTGGGTGCAATGATGTTTTTCCACGTTCTTGAAAACATTGGAATGTGCCTCGGTCTTATGCCCATTACGGGTATTCCGCTTCCCTTTGTGAGCTACGGTGGAAGTAACCTCGTAACATGCTTTATTGCCGTTGGCCTTGTACAGAATGTACGAATGAGACGACGGGCAACGAAATTTGATTTTGATATAGAGACATTGGAATAAGTTAAAACCACCGCTGAGAATTTTCTCAGCGGTGGTTTTTTATATTTCGCTCGGTTCAAACATTGGCATCATTTGAAGTTTGAAGAGGTTCATTTTGTGAAGACGGTCAATCTTCTCCTTTTTCTCCAAATCGTCAATTTCGCCTGTGCGGATATATTTATCAAGCATTGCGTAGGTGAAACCAAGGTTATCCTCGTCAGTTTTGTCACAAAGCCCGTCAATGGGAACTTTTTCAACAAGGTCGTAGGGAAGCCCCATAAGGTGGCCGATTTCCTTTAGCTCCGTCACGGTGATTTTCGCAAGGGGTGAAAAATCGCCTGCCGCATCACCGTAGCGTGTGGAGTAGCCTACCCAATCCTCGGAAAGGTTGCAGGTATTTGCCACTCTTCCGTTAAAGCACTGGGAAACGGCATAAAGCGTTGCCATACGGATTCGGGGAGGAAGATTGATATTCGCCTGATTAGTAAGCTCAATTTCCTCTGGGAATGCACCCTTTAATCCCTCGATTGCATCCTTGACATTTATCACAAAATGCTTTATTCCGAGGTGATTTACAAGCTTGTACGAGCAGGAAATATCAGCCTGCTCACCGCAGGGCATAAGGACACCGATTACACGGTCTTTACCAAGGGCCTCGGCACATAATGCTGCTACAACGGAGCTGTCTTTACCGCCTGAAATTCCTACAACGGCATTACAGCCCTTGCCGTTTTCTTCAAAAAATTTCCTTATCCACTCTACACATTCGTCTTTTACTTTTTGTGCATTAAACATATTATCACCTTTCGATTTTATCTGCCATATTGTCGAGCCAGTCACCCTCGAAAAGCTCAATCATACCCCTGTCACAGCTCTGTGCAAGCTTGGGATTGATGGGAAGCTTGGAAACGGTATCAATACCATACTTTTCCGCAAGGGCATCTATACGGCTTTCACCGAATACGCTGTGCTTCTTTCCGCAGTCGGGACATTCGAAATAGGACATATTTTCAACAATTCCTAAAATGGGAATGTTCATCATTTCAGCCATTTTTACTGCCTTGCCCACAATCATTTCAACAAGCTCCTGAGGAGATGTTACAACCACGATGCCGTCAACAGGAAGTGATTGGAACACGGTAAGGGGAACATCACCCGTTCCAGGAGGCATATCCACAAACATATAATCCACGTCGCCCCAGATAACATCGGTCCAGAACTGTTTAACCGTTCCTGCAATGACAGGTCCGCGCCAGATTACGGGGTCTGTTTCGTTTTCAAGGAGCAGATTAACAGACATAATCTTCGTGCCAAGCTTACTCTTTACGGGAAAAAGTCCGATATCACTTCCATCGGGTCTTTCCTTTATACCAAACGCCTTGGGAATTGAGGGGCCAGTAATATCGGCATCAAGGATTGCGGTGCTGAAACCTCTTCTCTGCATACTTACTGCAAGAAGGGATGTTATCATTGATTTTCCTACACCGCCCTTGCCGCTTACTATACCGATAATTTTCTTCACCCTAGTAAGCTCATGGGGTTTTTCGAGAAGACTCTGCGGGTCCTGTCTGCTTGAACAGTCCTTTCCGCACTCTGAACAGTTATGATTACAATTTTCACTCATTTTTATTCACCTCAAATATTATTTTACGATAATCTGGCAGGAACGCATAGTTTCAAGCGCCGCCTGATGTTTTTCGGGGGTTACACCTGCACAGCAGGAGGAATCCACATATATATCCGTGTCGGGGTAGTTTGCTTTCAGGATAAGTGCATTTGACACTACACAGATGTCGGTGCAAAGTCCCACAAGCTCAATTTCTGCTTCGTCCATTTCGTTTTCTTCTGCAAGGACAAAGGGCAAATCAATGCTTCCGAAAGTGATTTTCTCCACCTCGGTATAGGACTCCTTCTTGTCAAGTACCGCCTTTACCTTTTCATTCAGCATCCAACCATCTGTGTCGCGGACACAATGAATAACAGGGAGGTTTTTACCCTCGTTTGTTTCCATATAATCCTCAAAATGAGTATCATATGTAACATAGATTGCACCGTCAAATTCTTCTATCTTTTTCACTACGTTATCAACGATTGCCTGAGCTTCCTTTGTGCCAAGAGCACCGTCAATAAAGTCATTTTGCATATCTACCACTACAAGAATTTTTTTCATACTGCTACCTCTTTTCTAAAATTCAAATGTTACCTTGCCGTCTTCTAACTTTAACATGGCAGAGAAAGGCTTTCCGCTTTTCTTTGATATAAAACCGTCTATCTTCCCCGTTTTCCCTGTTTCAAGGAGCATCTTCATATGGGAAAGGGAAATAACACGGTCAAGAATTACGTTATTTACGCTGAATTTACAGCCATCTTTGTATCCGTCACAGCCGTAGCCGAATTTCGTGCGGACAACATTCCCTCCGCAAAGGGGACATATGCCGACATTATCCCCTACAAAACCGTCATCGGTGTCTTTTTCATTTCTATCAAAGACCCTTTTTATCTCATTTTCGGTCAGGAGAATACTGTCTTTGACGGTTATCTCACCCTTGCAAACCTTTTTAAGGGCTTGTCCGAGGTAGGATG
>JAZUPX010000017.1:0-7159 GCA_045605405.1 Clostridia bacterium | reverse complement strand
GATATGTAAGGAGAAATATTCCGCCGCCGTATTTTGCCGCAAGATAGGGAAATCTCCAGATGTTACCAAGACCTACCGCACTTCCTGCCGCCGCAAGAACGAAGCCTATTTTACCGGTAAAACTGCTTCTTTTTTCGTTTGACATAGAGTCGCCTCCTGTTTTTACAAAAAAGCAGAATCACCATCAAGGTGATTCTGTTACTCTGTATTATGAGTATATTTTACCATATATTTAAAATATGTCAAGTCTAGGCATAAAATAATCGAACCTAATATGGTTTCAAAACAGAAATTTTGCATAATACTGCAGAAAATTCCGCAAATATATGACAGCCTTTCGAGGACGACAAATGAAAAGAATTCAAATTTAACAAGTTTAAGGCATATGAGGTTCGACTCTTTTATGCCTTAACCAAAATATTTTCTGTCAAGGCTTCTGTAGCCGATTGCCTCGGCAATATCCATTTCGTTAATCTTTTCCCTTCCGTCACAGTCGGCAATAGTACGGGCAACTTTCAGTATGCGTGTATACGCTCTTGCCGTAAGCCCCAAAGAATCAAAAGCATTTTTAAGCATCCTGCTTTCATTTTCTCCGATTGCACAATACTTTTCTATAAGAGAACCTGAAAGCTGTGCATTGGTTGTAATTGCTTCGTTTTTATAACGCTCTTTCTGTATTTCACGGGCGGCGTTCACCCTCTTTTTAATATCCTGAGAGCTTTCGCCCTTCATTGCCTTAAGGTCTGCATACTTTACGGGTGCCGCTTCAAGCTGAATATCGATTCTGTCAAGCATAGGGCCGCTTAATTTACCAAGGTACTTGCGGACTTCCGTTTCCGTACATCTGCAACGGTCACTACCGTCGCCATAATAACCGCATTTGCAAGGGTTTAGTGCCACAACGAGCATTGTGTTGCAGGGATATGTATAGGCTGCCGCCGCACGGGTGACAGTAATTTTCTTGTCCTCAAGAGGCTGACGCATAGATTCTATTACATCTTTTCTGTATTCGGGAAATTCGTCAAGGAAAAGCACCCCGTTATGCGCAAGAGAAATCTCCCCAGGTCGTGCCTTTGCACCTCCCCCTACTATACTTACCGCACTCGCACTGTGGTGTGGGGTACGGAAAGGTCTGGTTGCTATAAGCTTGGTATTTGCATCAAGCTCTCCTGCAATTGAGTATATTTTCGTAACCTCAATTGCTTCCTCCAAGGTCATATCGGGAAGAATCGTGGGGATTCTCTGGGCAAGCATTGACTTACCGCTTCCTGGGGTGCCTATAAGGAGGAGATTGTGTCCACCGCTGACACATAGCTCAATTCCCCGTCTGAGTGCGAATTGTCCCCGTACATCTGAGAAATCTATATTGTATTGCGCTGAGGAAGAAAACACCGATGCAATGTCGCACACTGTAGGCTCAATAGTCTTTTCTCCCGTGAGGTGGCAGAACACATCTGAAAGACTTTTTGCACCGTAAATTTCCACTTCTTCTGTAAGTGAGGCTTCATCAACATTATCAAGCGGCACAAAAATCTTTCTGATGCCCCACTCTTTCGCGGAGGTAACAAGCGAAAGAACACCGTTTACCGAACGAATTTCACCCGAAAGTCCAAGCTCGCCTATAAACATGTATCGGGAAAGGTCTGCCTTGAGTTGTCCTGTTCCTGCCATAATTGAGATTGCAATAGGGAGGTCAAACTGGGTTCCCTCTTTTTTCAGGTCTGCAGGAGCAAGATTTATAACCGCACGCTTTGCAGGGAACTCGAAACCGCTGTTTTTGAGGGCAGCACGGACTCTCTCCTTTGCCTCCCGCACAGTGGCATCTGGAAGCCCCACCACATCAAAGGCAGGAAGACCATTAGAAAAATCCGCTTCTACTATCACGCTTTTTCCATCAAGCCCTGAAAGCGCGCCTGTGTTTACCTTTACTATCATAAAAACATTCCTTATAAATAAATATACACATAGTATATCACCTCAAAAACTCAAAGTCAAATACTGCAAAAATTTTCTTGACTTAATTTGAATTGAATAGTATAATACATAGGGTATATAGATTAAATTAATTTCAACTGAATTTTCCGGGGTGTAGCGCAGTTTGGTAGCGTGCTTCGTTCGGGACGAAGAGGCCGCGGGTTCAAGTCCCGCCACTCCGACCAACAAAAAGCCTCAGCAAGCAAGCGGTTACTGAGGTTTTTTGTTTTGTTTAAAACTATCTAATTTTTGACTCAATACTGTATACAGACTAAAATTCAAAGCAGTAAAGGCCCCTATAATGCCAAAAATCATTGTCATTGTTTTATGCTTTAATCTATCAATTTACATACCTGTTCTTTCTGTTCAGTAACAAAACTTTTATTGTACTTATTCCAGTATTTTTCAGGAATAGATTCGTACTCAACAAGCGTGTTATATAATGTTTTATACAGAGACATTTTCGATTGTGCCTTAACAGTATCCGCTTTATCCATCAGAGTAAACAGAATATTAAGCGACTCCTCTAAGTAAGCCGACTTATTGTAATCACTCTCCATATTTTCAGACAATAACTTGTAGCTTCTTGCCAAATAAAAATTGTTTCTATAATCTTCTACAAAACTATGTCTGTATAGTTTATAATATGCTATTGACATATATAAAGAATCTATATATAGGTTCTTATATTCCTCACTGCCCTCTTTCTGATATATGCTCTGCGCGATTTCAGCAATCCTGTTAAACCTCACGCCCATCTCATAATACATTTTGCTTTTTGATTCAGGTTGGCTTAAACAACAGTATTTAAAATAATACGAAATAGCACTACAATTAGAATATATATTATTATTAACGGTTTGGTATTGAGACAGTTCAGCATATGTATGACCAATCAATCTTGCCAACTCACTTGTACCTTTCGTTTTATAGGCATCTAAGCGTTTTTTGAGGTAACTATTTATACTTTCTATTTTTTGCTGTTTATCCAGCTGTCCTGCTTTTTTTCGATACTCTGCCTCTTCGCAATTGGCTTCATTAGTCAATTCGCCATATTTTCCTGAATTCAGTTCAGCATAAGTATACTCCTTTTTATCAGTTGCAAACTTCGCAATATCGTCTATAATCGCATCAATAATCAACTGGATTTTTGTGTCTTCTGCTACCTCAGGTTTTGATTTCAATATACCATTTTCCACATATGATAGTTCATAAAACTGTTTAAACACACCATTATCAATGTCATTCACTACAGTTTCAATTGCAATCCTCTCCTCAATTTCTTCTGCGAGGTCATCATCATGTTTTACATCTATAATAGCAGTCTCTTCCTCTTTTTTACGAAAAACATCTTTATTATATAGTTCCGGCTTTGCAATGGCTGTTATAGATGGAATTGTTAGACCGATTAACACTAAACACAGTGGTAAAATTGCTATTTGTTTAGTTTTAGCAACCCACGGAAGAACAAATTCCGCTATTGCTCCAAGAACAACAGCTGACATTATCGTCCATCCGGTATTTTGTCTAAAATTTTCCGGCAACACAAACATGAAGGCTGAAACTAATAAAAGTGGTATAAATAAGAAACAAAATATTTTAACACATATATTAAATTTAAGGTTTTTATGCACTTTTTCATGCTTGTTTGTTTGATTGTTGTGCTTCATTTTACCCAAATTTCCCCTTATACAACATATGGTGACATTATAGCATTTAATGGTATAAAAATCAAGTATATTGTAGTAAAATTATGGAAATAAAAAGAGCATACGTCGAAATTAGTTTTTTTATAAGATATATTTAATACTTTTTTATTATAAATGGTAAAACAAAAGCGTTTGAGCTGTAGCTGGCGTTTTTTGCAAAGTATTAAATTACATTGATAAGAATGTATACTGATAAGAAACTTAATTTCATCATAATATAACTGCCAATACTTAGCAATACATATGGGCAAATTATTATGTAACTACAAAAGCGTGCTGGAAAAATCCAGCACGCTTTCTCAAATCCTCATTTTTTTGAACATTAATGGACAAAGTCCTACCATTATAAATAAAAGTACAAAATACCGTACTGCATCAAATACCAAACCAAGACGGACAATCTCCGTGGCAAAAAGCATCTTGAGTCCCGACTTAAATAACAATGCAATTATTATACCCAAAACAACTCTTATTACTTTTTTAAATAACGGAATATCATACCGAAGCGGAGCGTACCTCTCCTCAAAATTTATTCCAAGACAAGTCCCTGCTATCATTCCGTATATTTTGAAAAAGTCTGCGTACAGCGGATTTGGGAAAAACATAAACCATGCTATAAACGGTGCAAATATTATAACAGTCCATATATAAAGATTCTTTTTGTTTTCTGTTTTTTCGTATATTGCATTTCCTACCGTGGCAAATAACACACCCAGAAGCGCACCTGCAATAACATCCATTGGGTAATGTGCACCTAAAAACATCCTCGAAAAAGCTACCAAAAGGATAAGTGAAATTGTCACTATCCATACCAAAATCTTCTTTGTCTTAAGTGCAATAAGCGTGCTCCAGGTTGCAAAATTCTGTGTATGTCCGCTGGGGAAGGAATATCCCGTTGCGGTATGTTCCCTTACACAGGAAACTTTTCCGTCCGCAAAAGGACGGGGCATTTTTACGAAATTTTTTATAATTCCGTTTACTCCCAAGGAAAAAGCCGTGACAAAAAACAGTTTTTGTGCAATCCGTTTATCAACGGCAAACCACAGTGTAACTACGGCAAAAATCATCAGTGTTTCTTCCGCAAGCATTGTGATGCCTTCAAAAAGTCTGATAAGGAAGTCCGTTCGCATACCCTCAAGTAATTTAAGGAATTCTATCTGATAATCCATCATATTATCACCTCAGCCTAACAAAACATCGCTTACAAGCATAATACAAAAGCCAATAAGCAGAGCATACGTAGCCCATCTCTGCTGCCCGTGGGCGTGGGTTTCGGGAATCATTTCGTCGCTTATTACATAAAGCATCGTGCCGCCCGCAAAAGCAAGTGCAAAAGGCAGAATCAAGGCAGATACACTTACTGCAAAATAACCGATAAATGTTCCCACAACCTCAACAAGTCCTGTCAGCATTGCAATTACAAAAGTCCTCTTTGGAGAAACCCCTGCCGCAAGCATAGGTGCAATTATAACCATCCCCTCGGGAATATTCTGAAGAGCGATACCGCCTGCAATGAGGAATGCCTGAGACGTATTGCCCGAGCCGAAGCCCACACCTGCCGCAATACCCTCTGGCAGATTATGTATTGCAATAGCGGTAACAAAAAGAAGCACCTTTGAAAGCTTGGTATTATTATGCTCCTCCAAGTCCTGACCTGCCATTTTATGAAGGTGAGGTACAAGCTTATCTATAAGATTAAGACAGATTGCTCCTGTGAAAATTCCTGCAACAGTTGTCAGAAGCCCAAACTTCCCGCCATATTCCAAAGATGGAAGAATAAGCCCCAGCACCGCTGCCGCAAGCATAACACCTGCCGCAAAGGAAAGAATTATGTCAGAAAATTTATGGCTCATTTTCTTAAACATAAAGCCTATAAGCGCACCAAATACGGTGGCTCCGCCAACGCCTATTGCTGTAAGTAAAACCATAGTCATAAAAATCACTCCACATTATCAAAAAAAGGGGGAGTCCCCCTTTTTTTATTCTTCTGAGAAACTATCCTTGCCTACTCCGCAAAGGGGACAAGCAAAATCCTCGGGAAGGTCTTCAAACTTTGTACCGGGCTCAATTCCCATATCGGGAGCACCCACAGCCTCGTCATAAACCCAACCGCAAACGTCACATACATACTTTTTCATAAAAATTACCTCCTATTTATTATTTACACAGTTCTTCGGCAAGTGCCTCGAGCTGTTTTTCACTTTCTTCATTAAGAGCAGACATAATCTTTACCTCGTTTTCAGCGTAGGTAAGATTTTTGCTCTTTTCAAGCATCGCTTTCATAACCTTGGTTGCCATAGGTGCCCAGCTTCCGTTTTCAATAAATGCAACTGTTCTGTTCTGGAAGTTACGCTCTGTAAGATGATTTATAAACTCCCTCATAAATGGGAAAATATCGGCATTATATGTCGTTGTAGCAAGCACCGTTGCGCCGTAGCGGAAGCTATCCTCCACCGCTTCTGCCATGTCACATCTTGCAAGGTCGTTAAGGACAACTTTGACACCCTTTGCGGTGAGCTTGTCACGAAGCTTCAGGACAGCCTTTTTCGTGTTTCCGTAAACGGAAGTATATGCAATTACGACACCCTCCGACTCAACACGATAGCTTGACCATATATCATACAGGTTAATATAATATTCCAAATTTTCTGTAAGTACAGGGCCGTGGAGGGGACAGATGATTTCAATATCAAGACCTGCTGCCTTTTTGAGAAGTGCCTGCACCTGCTGTCCGTATTTGCCGACTATACCGATATAATAACGTCTTGCTTCGCAAGCCCAGTCCTCGTCAGCGTCGTATGCACCGAATTTGCCGAAGCCGTCGGCAGAGAAAAGTACCTTATCCTTAGAATCGTAGGTTACGATAACCTCAGGCCAATGCACCATTGGTGCAGTTACAAAAGTAAGGGTGTGGCTTCCTAATGAAAGAGTATCCCCCTCACCCACTACAATCTGATTTTCAAGAAAGTCTGTGCCAAAAAATCCTTTCATCATCACAAAAGACTTCGCAGATGAAACAATTTTGGCATCGGGATATTTTTCCGCAAAATACTTAATATTTGCACTGTGGTCAGGCTCCATATGCTGAATGATAAGATAGTCGGGAGATTTTCCGTCCAAAGCTTTTTCAAGATTTGAAAGCCATTCGTCCTTAAACCTTGCATCAACAGTGTCCATAACTGCAATTTTATCGTCTGTTATTACATAAGAATTATATGCCATTCCGTTTGGAACAATGTACTGTCCCTCGAACAAATCTATATCACGGTCGTTTACACCGATGTATTTAATATCCTGCGTAATATTCATATTGTGTCACCTCTTTTGAAAACTTACCTTTTAAGTATACCACAATTTTTTATTTTTTCAACACGGATATAAATATTTTTTATATAAAATAGAAGTGACCTCTGACTGCTTTCTTTACAACAATCAGAGGTCACTTCTGTTCACTCTTGATATCTAACATCTTTTGT
>JAZUPX010000016.1:0-6131 GCA_045605405.1 Clostridia bacterium | reverse complement strand
CGCACGCTCAAGAAGTCTGGAATGAAGATAGAATACGTCGCCGGGGTACGCTTCACGTCCCGGGGGACGGCGTATAAGAAGAGAAAGTGCACGGTAAGCCACAGCGTGCTTGGAAAGGTCGTCGTAAACTACGAGAACATCCTTCCCCTGATACATAAAGTACTCACCTATTGCACAGCCGGAGTAGGGAGCGATGTACTGCATAGGAGCAAGCTCGGAAGCAGTTGCTGCTACAACGGTTGTGTAATCCATTGCACCGTTTTTCTCCAAAGTATCAACAAGCTGGGCAACTGTGGATTTTTTCTGTCCTATTGCAACATAGATACAGATAACATCCTTGCCCTTCTGATTGATGATTGTATCAAGACCGATAGTGGATTTCCCCGTCTGACGGTCGCCTATAATAAGCTCACGCTGACCGCGGCCAATGGGAATCATGGAGTCAATAGCCTTGATTCCTGTCTGCAGGGGAACACTTACGGACTTTCTTTCAATAATTCCGGGAGCAGGAGATTCAATGGGACGACGCTCGGTGGTTTTGATTTCACCCTTACCGTCAATAGGCTGACCGAGAGAGTTTACAACTCTGCCAATCATTTCTTCGCCTACGGGTACGCTTACAACGGTACCTGTACGCTTAACAATATCTCCCTCGCGGATTTCGGCATCTGTGCCGAGGATAACAAGGCTTACCAAGTTTTCTTCAAGGTTAAGTGCCATTGCAACCTCGCCGTTTGAAAACTCTACAAGCTCATTACTCATACAGTTACCAAGACCTTTTACCTTGGCAATACCGTCTCCAACCTCGACAACATAACCGGTTTCTTTCTGCTCAATTTTGTTTGAGTAGTTTTTTATCTGGTCTTTTATAATTTTGCTGATTTCATCAGATTTAAGCTGCATTATATCACCTTCAGTCTATTTGCTGCGACGAAAGCTCTGTGCGAATACCCTCAAGTCTTGAGCGCACGCTTGCATCCGTCTGCGAATTTTCAGTTCTTAAAATTATACCGCCAAGGATTGATTTATCAATCCTCTCTTCAAGTGCTATTTTCTTGCCGGTATCTTTTTCGAGCTTCTTTATAAGCTTTTCTTTAAGCTCATTGCCCAGAGGTACTGCTGTTATTGCTGTAACCTTTTCGATACCGAGCTTTTTATTGTACTGCTTTTCATATTCCTTTACGCATTCGGGGAAAATATGAATATACTTTTTCTCACAAAGTATTTTAAGAAAATTCTTTACATACTCGCCGCATTCTGAAAATGCCTCGTCAATAAGACTGCATCTTTCAGAAACATTCACGGTAGGGGAATCAAGTAAAACCGTATATTCAGGATTTTCTGTAAATATCCCGACAAACTCAGTCAATTCCTCAAAAATTTCCCGTTCTTTATTTTCTTCCTCCGCGAGAGAGAATAATGAATGTGCATATGTTATTGCTGCTGATTTCACTTTTCTTCACCGGAGCTTTCTATAAACTCCTCCAAAAGCCTTTCGTGGTCCTTTGCGGTAAGGTCTTTTTCAATAACCTTTCCGGCAATATCAATTGCAATGGATGCAATATCCTCTTTGATTTCTTTTACTGCTGCTTCCTTTTCGCGTTCAATTTCCTTTTGAGCCTTTGTTACAATTGCAGAAGCCTTCTGCTGTGCTTCCGAAACAATCTGCTCTCCACGAAGAGTAGCCTCATGAGTTGCATCCTTCATAATGCGGGATGCCTCCTCCTTTGCGGCAGAAAGCTTCTCGGTGTATTCACTTTCCATTTCTTCTGCGTTTTTTTGTGCTGTTTCCGCCTTTTCATACATAGAGCCGACTTCCTGTTCACGCTGGGCAAACATATTCATAACAGGCTTAAAAAGGAATTTTTTCATTACAAACACAAGGATAAGCAGGTTTATCCAAGTAAAAATCATTGTCCATGGGGCAATGGATACAAATTGTTGGAATCTTTCCATTTCTTAAACCTCCTCATTGTCCTGATGGGGTGACAGATGCCACCCCTCTGTTTTACTTAAATGAAGGGGTTTGCAAAGAGAAGAATCATTGCTACAACAAGACCGTAAATACCTGTTGATTCTGCAACTGCACAACCAAAAAGCATAGTAGATGTAACATCACCCTTTGCTTCGGGCTGACGGCCAACTGCTTCAGCAGCCTTACCTGCCGCATAACCCTGACCGATACCGGGGCCTATACCTGCGATCATTGCGAGACCTGCACCAATTGCTGATGCTGCTTTGATAATTGCTAATTCCATAATAATACCTCCAAAATATATAGATTATAAAATTTATTATGCTTTTTCGTTTGCTCCGCCTACATATACCATTGTGAGCATAGATATGATGTAAGCCTGCAGGAAGCTTGTAAATACATCAAAATAGAGTGAAAGAATTGCAGGAAGACCTGCCTGCAGAAATGGGATAGAGCCGATTACGGGAATCCAGCCCAGAAGAAGACTACTGAGTCCTGCCAATGCACCGTAAATAAGTCCTGTAATTACAATACCTGATGCAATGTTACCGAAATGACGGAATGCCATAGAAATTGGACTTGCAATCTCGCTTATGAGATTTAGTGGGGTAATTACGGCAACAGGCTCGGTAAATCCTTTAAGCCACCCTAAGATTCCCTTGTTCTTGATGTTAAAGAACTGAATCAGGAAAAAGGTAACAAGGGCAAATGCTACCGTGGTGTTCAAATCGCCCGTAGGTGCCCTGAGCCCTACAAGTCCTGAAAGACTGCTAATCATTGAGTAAGCAAATAATGCACCGATGTAGGGGAGAAAGAACATATTGTGTTCTCCCATAGTTCCTTTTATCAGGTTCTGGAGCATTATAACAGCTTTTTCTGCAAGAATCTGCCGTTTAGAGGGGTTCTTTGTTGATAAATTACGTCCGAGAATAAAACAAATAATTGTGATAACTGCTACAACTATCCAACCGTTTACAACGGTTTCGGTAATCGGGATTCCGCCTAAAAACGGAAGCTCAAAAAGTATTTTCGGACCGTTTACACTGATGTTCAAGCCTTTCCTCTCCTTTTCTCAAACATAGGAACAACTGTTGCAGCAATCCGTTGGAACACAATCGGAATTATTGCTGCCCAGAAATGTATAAAACTAACCTTTGCGGCAATGAATACCATTACCCCCAGAAGAAGTATCCGTGCAGTATATGTGGATGACATATATGCCTTTGCCGCCTTTTCTTCTTTTTCCACAGCTTTTTTTACGCAGAATGCAAGGTAAAAGAAGTTTGCTGAGGTGAATGTGCATCCGTATATCACCCCTATTAAGATGTCAAGTCTGAAATTCATAAAGACAGTAAAAAGGATAAATTCTATTATGCCCAAGGCAAATATAAATGCACTGACTTTTGCTGCATCTTTATAAACAGAATTATTTTTCATCATTTTTCTCCTTTGGAGAGATAAGTCCGCAAAATTTTATAAAAGATAAAACCGCACTTCCTAACCCCAGCAGTATGCCTATAATCATAACAAAGTTTCCGAGGTTAAACTTATCCCTTATCCACATTGCAATAAAAATCCATAATAAAAAGGAAATTACTACACTAAGACCTAACTGTGAAATTGAATTTAGTGCCTGAAATATCTCTTTGTGATTGTTTTTCATTATTATAACCACTCAACAGGACGGCAGCTTGTAACACCGAAATGGTAGAGAATTGCATCAGCTATTCTTCTGGAAGCATTTCCGTCACCGTAGGGGTTAACTGCAACACTCATCTTGTGATACTCATTCTCGTCTGTAAGAAGCTGTGATGTAAGAGAATAAATAATATCCTCTTCCGTACCTGCAATCTTAACTGTGCCTGCTTCTGTTGCCTCGGGACGCTCTGTTTCACCGCGGAGAACCAAAACGGGTTTACCGAGTGCAGGAGCTTCCTCCTGAAGTCCGCCTGAGTCCGTAAGGATAAGATGTGCCTTGTTCATAGCGTTGTGAAGCACATCTACATCAAGAGGCTCTACAAGGTGAACTCTCGGGATATTGCCGAGGATTGCATTTGCCGTTTCTCTTACAGCAGGGTTAAGATGAACGGGATAAATAACCTCAATATCGGGAAAATCCCTTACGATACGGGCAACTGCCTTGCATATGTTTTCAAGAGGAGTACCAAGATTTTCTCTTCTGTGCGCGGTCATAAGGATTATACGCTTATCCATATCAATTCCCTCAAGAGGTGTGCCTGCAAAAGAGAAATCCTTTTTAATAGTTGTTTTAAATGCATCAATAACAGTATTTCCCGTTACGAAAATACTATCAGGATTAACGCCTTCATTTATAAGATTAGCACGGTTATTTTTAGTGGGAGAGAAATGCAAATCGGAAATAACACCCGTAAGACGGCGGTTCATTTCTTCGGGGAAGGGGAAGTACTTATCATAAGTACGAAGACCTGCCTCAACGTGACCAACCTTTATCTGGTTGTAATATGCTGCAAGACTTCCTGCAAATGTAGTGGATGTATCACCGTGCACAAGCACAAGGTCGGGCTTTTCCTGACGGAAAACCTCTTCAAGACCTGTAAGTGCCTTGGTAGTAATTCCTGCAAGAGTCTGTCTTTCTGTCATAATATTAAGGTCGAAATCGGGTGTAATCTTAAAAAGATTAAGCACCATATCAAGCATTTCACGGTGCTGTGCGGTAACACACACCTTACAGTCAATAGAGGGGCGTGACTGCAGCTCATAGATAAGCGGAGCCATCTTAATGGCCTCCGGTCTTGTTCCGAAAACTGTAAATACTTTAATCATAAATTCCTCCTGAGTTTATTTATGTTCTTCTTTGTTTTCTGTAAGCACTTCAATGATTTTCGGTGTCAGCCACCAAAAAACGGTAAAGCCTACAAGCACAACTGCAAGTGCCCACAGGGATATAGCACCAGTTGCAATAAGTCCGACTGCAACAACACATAAAATGAGGCACAGTCCGTAAATTATGGAAACGGCTTGCTTCTGTGAAAAACCTGCATCAATCAATCTGTGATGAAGATGCCCTCTGTCGGGGGACATAATGGGCTGATGATTCTTAACTCTTCTGAGTATAGCAGAAACCGTGTCAAAAATCGGAAGTCCCAATATTAAAATGGGTGCGGCAACGCTGATTACGGCGTAACCCTTGAAAAGTCCTTGCACCGACGTTGTTGCAAGCACAAACCCGAGGAATAACGCACCTGTATCACCCATAAACAGCTTCGCAGGGTTGAAATTGTACGGAAGAAAACCGAAGCAAGCACCTGCAAGAGCACTTGTAACAAATGCAATTTCCGGCTCTCCTACAATCAGCGCGATACACAGAAGTGTCAGTGCTGATATTGAGGAAACACCGCAAGCGAGTCCGTCAAGTCCGTCAAGGAGATTTGTCGCATTCGTAATTCCTATAACCCAGATAAGGGTAACGGGAATTGCCATCCAGCCCAAAGCAAGGTATCCTGTTTCGGAAATAAATCCCGGAACACGGACAAAGTCAATCTGCACTCCTGCGAGGATGGGGAAAAGTGCGGCAACTATTTGTACAAGAAGCTTCAGTTTTGCACTCAGTGCATATATATCGTCAAATATTCCCAATGTAACGATAATACAGCAGCCGATAAGCATTCCTGCAAGTTCTCTGTCCAAGGTGGCATATGCAATGACACTTACTATGAACCCAAGGAATATTGCCAGTCCACCCAGACGGGCAGTCGGTTTTTTGTGCATTCTGCGATTGTCCTTCGGAACGTCTACCGCACCTATCTTAAAAGCAAGTCTTTTTACGAAAGGTGTTGTTGCAAATGTTACCACAAACGCTATTATGAAAGCAAACAAAACGCCGTTATTACTCATAATAATTTACCTCTCAGATAATAAATCCGACTTTCTTTTTAACTTTTGTAACAGTACGGCGTGCAATCGAGAATGCCGATTCCGCACCTTTTTTATATACAGACTCAAGATAGTCCTTGTTTTTCATAAGGTCATCATATCTCTCCTGAATGGGACGGAGATGTTCCGCAACAGCCTCACCGACAGCCAGCTTGAAATCACCATACCCTCTGCCTGTAAATTCAGCCACTGCCTCATCTACGCTCTTTCCTGTAACGGTTGAGTAGATTGTAAGGAGATT
>JAZUPX010000015.1:0-14555 GCA_045605405.1 Clostridia bacterium | reverse complement strand
TGGTAAGCGTAACCACAGTTAAGGATGATGAGGATATTATGATGATTACCTCCGAGGGTGTTATCATAAGAATCCCTGCATCAGGTATCAGCACAATAGGAAGAAGCACCAAGGGTGTACGCCTTATGCGTCTTAAGGACGGCGTAAAGGTTGTTTCAATCGGTATTACCGAGCATGAAGAGCCTGAGGAAGAAACAGAAAATCCCGAAAATCCTGCAGAGGAAACAGTGCAGACCCCAGAGGTGTCTGCTGAATAAAAAGGGAGGTTAAATTATGAACGATAAAGACAACACTTTCATATTTAAACCCGATGAAATTGAAATTTTAGAGGATAAACCCCATGTTGACAGAAGCCCAAGGGACGAATACAGCAGGGCAAGAATAACAAAAGCCCGCAGGGAAGAGGAAAAACCGTCCATACTTCCTTATGTGGCAGTAGGGCTTGCCGTTGTATTGCTGATAACCGTAATTTTGGGTGTATTGGTGTTAAGAGGGGATATAAGCTTCAGAAAAGAAACGGAAGAACCCCCTATGCCGCCCGTAGTAGAGGTGGAAGAAGAGGAAGAACCCGAGGAAGAAGTAGTAGAAACCACTCAAAAATGGGAAATAACCTTTGACCCCGACGGAGTTTATCATATGGAAAGCGGAAACGGATATGCCGTTTTTGCCGACTGGTATGATGCTTCGGGAAAAAAGGTAAATTCACGGAAAAAGGTTTACATCACCTCGGAAACCGACATCAGGGATAACGGAAAAAGAATTTCTGCTGATGCATTTATCTACATTATAAAAAATCAGGGCGGAAGCAGTGTATTTTTCCAGAGTGAGGTTGAAACGGAAAGCGACAAAATTATTTCCATAACCTATGACAGCCGTGGTTTTGAGGAGGAAGAGCCGGAAAAACTCCCCGAAGAAACAGAGGGTGAGGAAACTCCCACAGTAACTCCCGAAGCTCCCGAAACAACCCCCGGAAAAGAGCCTGTAACTGAGCCAACACCTCAGGAAGGCGAAGCAATAGAATAACAAAAAACACCACAACCGTATAGGTTGTGGGGTTTTTGAATACGTTCTGTAAGATAAGAAAGTTATCTCTTTGAGAACTGAGGAGCACGACGAGCGCCCTTGAGACCGTATTTCTTTCTTTCCTTCATTCTGGGGTCACGTGTAAGGAAGCCAGCCTGCTTAAGTACAGATCTGTAAGCTTCTTCGTCAACCTTCAGAAGTGCACGTGCAATACCGTGACGGATAGCACCTGCCTGACCTGTGAATCCACCGCCGTGTACGTTACAAATAACGTCAAACTTGCCTTCTGTGCTTGTAGCAACGAGGGGCTGACGGAGAATAGCCTTAAGTGTCTCAAGTCCGAAATAATCGTCAATAGTTCTCTTGTTGATTGTGATTTCGCCTTTACCGGGAACGAGGCGAACACGAGCAACAGACTTCTTTCTTCTACCTGTTCCGAAATACTGTGTGATTGCCATTTAATTCACCCTCCCTTATTTAATGTCGCGAGTCCAAACCTCGGGCATCTGTGCCTGATGGTTGTGTTCGCTACCCTTGTAAACTCTTAGTCTTGTGAGTGCACTTCTGCCGATTGTTGTAGCGGGAAGCATACCCTTGATTGCAAGATACATAGCTCTGTCAGCGTTCTTCTCCATCATATCCTTTGCACTAACAGTCTTAAGACCGCCAATCCAACCTGTATGACGATAGTAGTTCTTCTGAAGAAGCTTGTTTCCTGTAAATACTGCCTTGTCACAGTTGAGAACGATTACATGATCGCCGCAATCAACGTGGGGAGTGTAAGTTACCTTTTCCTTACCGCGAAGGATGCTTGCAGCCTGTGCAGCAACACGACCAACACTCTTACCGGTTGCATCGATAATGTACCATTTTCTCTGAACCTGACCTGCTTTTTCCATAGTGGTCTTCATGTGGTTTTCCTCCTAAAAATAATAATTTCTTTTTTCAGCAAGAGTTATTGTAATACAGAAAAAACCTTTTGTCAACACTTTTTTGTAAATAATTTAATTTATAAAGTAAATGCTCTTAAATGCTCTTGTATTCTCTTTTAATCTCTCTTATTCTCTCGTGGCAAATTAAAAAAGAGT
Source organism: Clostridia bacterium (assembly GCA_045605405.1). Taxonomy (GTDB): domain Bacteria; phylum Bacillota; class Clostridia; order UMGS1883; family UMGS1883; genus UMGS1883. Next base: position 12,444 of record JAZUPX010000015.1, on the reverse strand, counting down.
AAGATTTTTACAGCTTGATTTAGGCTTTTTTTTATTGTATAATAGGAAAAGATGAAAAATCGTGGAGGAATCTGTATGCGATACTTTAAATACAACTTTATAAAAATACTGATTGTACTTTTACTTTTCGGAGTAACAGTTTATGCATCTGACAAACCAGATATTTACACCTTTGGGGATAGTAGTAATCCCGATACAAGAGTGTCAGTGCAGATAATTGGTGATGAAAACACAATGGTGCTTCCCTCGGCGGTGAAACCCGAAAGCCTGACTCTTTTTGGGGGATGGGAAAATTCTTCCAAAATATATATAAAGGGTGATTTAAAAAAGGAAGCTTTTATTTCAGGCAGGAAGATAAACCTAAACGACTTCTGTGCAGACGGTAACTATGAGCTTAAATTCACGGCAGGAGAAAATGAGTATACAGTACGGTTTCTTTTTTCTGAAAATGTTCCCTCTCTTTTCCTTGTGAGCGACAACCCCGAGGAAAAAGGGCGCGAATGGGTGGAAGCAAGCGAAGATAAATCAAATAAAGCAACAGGCAGAATGGTGCTTTTAAAAGACAACGGCACGTTGGTGCATCAAGGGGCATTGACCCAAATCAAGGGGCGTGGAAACAGTACATGGATAGGGAAGAAAAAGCCATATCAGATAAAGACCGATACAAAGGTTGACCTGCTCCAAACGGGAAATTCCGAAAACAAGTCAAAAACATGGGTGCTTCTTGCAAACTATCTTGACCTTTCTTTGATGAATAACTCCCTTGCGCTTGGCTTGGGCAAAGCTATGGGAATGGAAACCAATGTAGAAAATGAACATATAGACTTGTACTACGATGGAGAATACCGCGGAAGCTATCTTCTTTCCGAAAAAGTTGAGGTAGGCGAGGGCAGAGTAAATATAACAGACCTTGAAGAAATAAATAACGATGAAAACGATGGTACGGAAATAGAAGAACTCCCCATAGGAAAATCCACTACGGAAAACGGTGCGGTTTTTACCTATTGCGAAAATATGAAATCACCCGAGGATGTTTCGGGCGGTTATCTTCTCGAAATGGACTATGAATACCGTGCATTGGAGGAGGTTTGTTACTTCCGCACAACAAGGGGACAGTACGTAGTTGTAAAAAGCCCCGAATATGCCTCCAGAGAGGAAATGAATTACATTGCCTCCTACTATCAGGAGTATGAGGATGCCGTGTACAACGGCGGTACAAACCCTGAAACGGGGAAAGAATACACCGACTATGTTGACGGTGAGAGTGTGGCTTGCTACTACATTATGAATGAATTTACCAAGGCGAGGGACTTTTTCTCAAGCTCCGCATACCTTTACAAGGACAGCGGTGATGGTAAAATGAAGATGGGACCCTTGTGGGACTATGACCTTAGCTTCGGGAAGAGCAGGTACGAGGAAAATACAGAGGAACCTCCATTCGGACTGTCTGTTTATAATACCTCTTTCGGGGAAAAGCTTCTCGAAATTCCCTCTTTCCGTGTACTTCTTTCGCAAACATATGAAGAAAAGCTTTACCCCATTGTAAAAGAACTCGATATTGAGGAAGAGCGTCTGCGGGCATCTGCATTATGCAATGCACATATGTGGCATCAGGGACAAAGCTGGAAGGAGGATGTGCAAAACCTCCGTACCTTTATAAATGAAAGAGCGTGGTATTTAAAGGATACGTTTAGTTGTTTAGTGGAGAACACCACCTATAAAAAAGGTCGTTACAGCGATGTGCTGGAGAACGACTGGTATCTTGATGCCGTTACAAAGGCAACGGAAAAAGGGTATATGAAAGGTGTCAGCGACAGCTTTTTTGACCCGTATGCAAAGGTAAGGCGGAGTGAAACGGCACAGGTATTGTTCAATATGTCGGGAGCAAAAGCGACATCCTTAAAAAACCAGTTTACAGATGTAAATGAGGGTGACTGGTTTGCAAATGCCGTAAACTGGGCAGTGAAAAAGGGCGTAATGTCAGGCGTTTCAAAGGGAGCATTTAACCCGAATCAGTACATTACCCGTGAGGAATTTGTGACGGCACTTTACCGCTATGCAGGAAAGCCAAAAGCAAACGGAAACCTTTCTAAATTTGCCGACAGCACAGATATATCCGCAGATGCCCGTAATGCCGTAAGGTGGGCGGTAGGGAAAAATATATTGCAGGGGGACGGAAACCTTTGCCTTAACCCGAAAGGATATATAACCCGTGCCGAGCTTGCTACAATGCTTATAAGATATAAATAAGGAAGAAAATTATGCAGAAATTATTAAGCTACATCCGCCGTGGTGTGGATGATTACAAAATGATAGAGGAAAACGACCATATTACTGTGGGAGTGTCGGGCGGAAAGGACTCCCTTGCACTTTTGTGCGGTCTTGCGAAGCTGAGGCTTTTTTACCCCAAGCCTTTCAAGCTTTCAGCCGTAACTTTAGATATGGGCTTTGGAATGGATTTTACCCCTGTTGCCGATCTTTGCAAAGAGCTTCAGGTGGAATATGTGCTGAAAAAAACGGACATTGCCGAGATTCTCTTTGACATAAGGAAGGAATCCAACCCCTGTTCCCTCTGTGCAAAGATGCGTCGGGGTGCACTCCACGATGCTGCGTTGGAGCTTGGCAGTCACAAGGTCGCCCTCGGTCACCACAATGATGATGCCCTTGATACCTTTATGTTGTCGCTTGTGTACGAGGGGCGCGTAAACTGTTTTTCACCCGTCACATACCTTGACAGAAAGGACATCACCCTTATCCGACCTATGATTTACGCACCCGAAAACTTTGTAATTGGGTTTGCGAAAAAGTACGAGCTTCCCATTGTGAAAAACCGTTGCCCCGAGGATAAGCGAACAAAAAGGGAATACGCGAAAAACCTCATAAAACAGCTTGAAAAGGAAAACCCCGGCTTTAAGACACGCTTATTTACTGCAATTGAGGGAAGTCATGCGGGAAATTTCGGTATTTTCCCTGAATAAGAATGTGATAAAGCAGCACCGACCGAAAAACGCGAATATATATGGGTAAATGCTTTTATATAGTGCATAAACACAGTTCCTTTGATTGATTAAGGAAAGGAGTCCCTCGGGACTCCTTGATTTTTTAGCGTTTTTCTATCGTCAAACGTCACCCTCGCAGTACCTATGTACAGCTTCGGGCAAGCCCTACGGGTTCCGTTTAACAATTCTGCACTACTTTCTCCCATTCTCAGAGAATGTGATAAAACAGCACCCAAATTTTAATTGACGCACCTATTGACAAACCTACCTAATAATGTTAAACTATATTAGCACTCTAAAGATTAGAGTGCTAATATTTGTTTTTGAAAGGAAGTTTTTATCATGGCAAAGAAGCAGTTTAAAGCAGAATCCAAAAGACTGCTGGATATGATGATTAACTCAATTTATACTCACAAGGAGATTTTCCTGCGTGAGATTATCTCCAATTCCTCTGACGCACTTGACAAGCTGTGCTACAAGTCCATTACCGACGGAAAGACAGGTATCAGCCGTGAGGACCTTTATATTAAGGTAACAATTGACAAGGAAAACCGTATCATTAAGGTAAGTGACAACGGTATCGGTATGACCGCCGAGGAGCTTGAAAAAAACCTTGGTACAATCGCGAAAAGCGGCTCTCTCCAGTTCAAAACCGATATGGAGAAGCAGGAGGATATTGACATCATCGGTCAGTTCGGTGTCGGCTTTTACAGTGCATTTATGGTAGCGGAAAAGGTTACTGTTATTACCAAGGCATTCGGTGAAGAGCAGGCATTCTGTTGGGAATCGGACGGTGCTGACGGCTACACCATTACCGAAACAGGCAAGGACGGACACGGTACAGACATTTATATGAAGATAAAGGCAGACGGTGAGGATGAAAAATACAGCGAATACCTCGAAATCTTTATGCTTCGTTCTCTTATAAAGAAATATTCCGACTATATCCGCTACCCCATCAAGATGGATATTGAAAAATCAAGAAAGGTTGAAAAACCCGACTCCGACAAGCCCGAATATGAAAAGTATATCGAGGAAGAAACAGTTAACAGTATGGTACCCTTGTGGCAGAGAAGCAAGGACGAGGTTTCTGATGAGGACCTTAACGGCTTCTATAAGGACAAGTTCTTTGATATGAAAGACCCTGCCCTTACAATCCGTGCAGATGTTGAGGGTGCATTCTCCTACAAGGCACTTCTGTTTGTCCCCGAAAACACTCCTATGGGCTACTACACCAAGGAATACAGAAAGGGTCTGGAGCTTTATTCCTCAGGTGTTATGATTATGGATAATTGCGAGGATCTTATTCCCGAGCATTTCCGTTTTGTAAAGGGTGTTGTGGACTCTCAGGATTTGTCGCTTAACATTTCCCGTGAAATGCTTCAGCACGACCGTCAGCTTACTGCAATCCGCAATAATATTGAGAAGAAAATCAAGCAGGAGCTTAAAAAACTTCTTAACAACGACCCCGAAAAGTATGAAAAATTCTGGCAGAGCTTCGGTCTTCAGCTTAAATATGGCATCGTTGCCGATTACGGTGCACACCGTGAGCTTCTCAAGGATTTGATTTTGTATCATTCCTCCAATGAGAAGAAGCTCGTAACCCTCCAGCGTTATGTGGAGCTTATGCCCGAGGAACAGAAGTATATCTACTACGCTTGCGGTGAAACCGTTGCCAAGATTGACAATCTTCCCCAGACAGAGCCTCTCAAGGACAAGGGTTATTCTATCCTTTATATGACAGACGAGGTTGACGAATTTGTTATAAATATGCTTGGTGAAATTGACGGAAAGCAGTTCAAGAGCATTAACGATAAAGACCTCGGCATTGAAACCGAGGAGGAGAAGAGCGACATCGAGGCAAAGCAGGAAGAAAATCAGGTAATGCTTGACTATCTTCGTGACTCTCTTGACGGTAAGGTTATGGCAGTACGCCTTTCCAATAAACTGAAATCCCACCCCGTATGTCTTACAACAGACGGTGAGGTTTCTCTTGAAATGGAAAAATACTTTGCAACAATCCCCGGTGACCATCCTGATGTAAAGGCACAGCGAGTTCTGGAGATAAACCCAACTCACAAGGCTTTCTATATGCTTCAGGATACATGGCAGCTTGACAAGGACAGATGTGCAAAACTTGGTAAGCTTCTTTATAATCAGGCACTTTTGATTGCTGATATTTCGATAGAGAATCCAGCGGAGTATACAGACCTGTTTTGGGAGTTAATATAAGAGAAAATGTTTATAAAAGAAAGAAGAGATTTTATAAATCTCTTCTTTCTTTTATAATGTTTTTTATTAACTTATACAAAATTACTATACCTATAATAACGTAAATGCACGCAAGATGCAGGACAATTTCGTATATTGTCACAAGGTTGACTCCGCCTACAATACAGGGTGCAGTTATTTCCTTTCTCCATTTCAGAATGTCGACCAGATTGTAAATACCTGCATATATAAACCGACAGGAAACACCAAGGAGCAAAATCCTCCAAAGGCATCTGAGAAAACTACATTCTTTCATAAAAACATCTCCCATAAAAAATTTTTGCAATAAAAAAGTGCGCAGCCCTCAGGACTACGCACCGAAAAATGCATGCCTGAATGCTGCGACGCATAACCTAATGGAATTTTACTTGCTCTAAGCGTGCGAAGAAAACATGCATTTTTACACTAAGTAAAATGCACGTCAAAGCACTTAAAAATTCCGCTATTCGGTTATCGTCGCAAAATTATTCTATCATAATCAGACAGAATATACAACTATTTTTTTAAAAATTCCCATTACAAGACAAAAAAACAGATGCAAACCAGCGTTTGCATCTGTTTTTATTTGCTTATTCTGGCTTTGTTTCCAGTAAGGGCATCCCCATTTTCTCACGAATCTGATTTTCAATCATATCGGTAAAGTCGGGGTTTTCAATCATATAATTCTTTACGTTTTCGCGTCCCTGACCGAGTCTTTCGTCGTTATAGCTGAACCACGAACCACCCTTTTTAATTATTTCAAGGTTTACCGCTACGTCAAGAATATTACCCTCACGGGAGATTCCCTTGCCGTAAATCATATCAAACTCCGCCTCACGGAAGGGAGGAGCAACCTTATTCTTAACAATCTTTACACGGGTGCGGTTTCCGATAAATTCGCTTCCGTTTTTAAGGACTTCAATCTTTCTGACATCCATTCGTACAGATGCGTAGAATTTCAGCGCACGTCCGCCTGCAGTTGTTTCGGGATTGCCGTACATAACACCGATTTTCTCACGGAGCTGATTGATAAAGATACAGATAGTGTTGCTCTTATTTACAACACCTGCCAATTTACGGAGTGCCTGGCTCATCAGTCTTGCCTGAACACCAACGTGGCTGTCGCCCATTTCACCGTCAATTTCCGCCTTGGGAACAAGTGCTGCAACAGAGTCAACAACGATTACGTCGATTGCACCGCTTCGTACAAGTGCCTCGGTAATTTCAAGCGCCTGCTCACCTGTGTCGGGCTGGGAAACTACGAGGGAATCAACATCAACGCCAAGCGCACCTGCATATGTAGGGTCAAGAGCGTGCTCCGCATCTATAAATGCCGCTTCACCGCCCATTTTCTGTGCCTGAGCGATTATGTGGAGTGCAATTGTGGTTTTACCGCTGGATTCAGGTCCGTATATTTCAATAATTCTGCCCTTGGGTACACCGCCGATTCCAAGCGCAATGTCAAGGGAGAGCGCACCTGTGGGAATGGAATCTACATTGTAATGAGCGCTTTCGCCCAATCTCATAACCGAGCCTTTACCAAACTGCTTCTCAATCTGACTCATGGCAAGGGCGAGGGCTTCCTTTTTCTCGTTTGTCATATATATCAATCCTTTCCAATAGAGGTAAACAATGCGAACATCTGTTCTTATTATAGAATGGATTTTTTATTTTGTCAATAGAAAAATTAAAAATTCAGTTTTTCTTTTATAAGAGCGAAAACACAGTCGCAGGTTTTCGCCCGTACCTCATCACGGGAGCCGTCGAGACTGAGCTTTCTGTACTCGGCACCGTCTTTGTCTGCAATTGCAATGTACACAAGTCCCACGGGCTTTTCGGGAGTACCGCCACTGGGACCTGCAATTCCCGTCACACTTACGGCAATGTCACTTCCCGAAACTTTCCTTGCACCTACTGCCATTTCAAGTGCAGTTTCATAACTTACGGCACCGTGCTTTTCAAGAGTTTCGTGCTTTACACCGAGAATTTTCTCCTTTGCTTCATTGGCGTAGGTGATAAAGCCAAAGCCGTAAATACTGCTGACTCCCGAAACAGATGTGATAATTTTTCCAAGAGAGCCTCCTGTGCAGCTTTCCGCCGTGGAAATGGTAATGTTATTTTCAACTAATTTAAGAATAATTTCGTCATTCCGCATTTATATTCACCTTTCAGGCTCAATTAAAACCCAGTCGGTTTCCTCAACCGCCCTATTAACCCAGTATTCTATGTCGATTTTGCTCTGACTTTCCATAATCTTTTCCAAAGTCGGCTTTGTTGTGGGATGCTTGGGAGTAAATACCGTACAGCAATCCTCATAGGGGAGAATAGATGTTTCAAATGTACCAATTTTTCTTGCAATATCAACAATCTCGTTCTTATCCATACCGATAAGGGGACGGAAAACGGGGATTGTAGTCATAACCTCGTTTGTAACACCAAGTGCCTGAATTGTCTGGCTTGCTACCTGACCGAGGCTTTCGCCCGTGATAAGTGCAAGGGAATTGTTTTTAAGGGCAATTCTCTCTGCCGTCATCATCATCATTCTTCTCATAATAAGTGTCAGATGGTCCTCGGGGCAATTGTCACGGATTGCAAGCTGCTGCTCGGTAAAGGGTACTATATAAAGGTTGAATCTGCCTGTATAACCTGCAACGATTCTTGCAAGCTCGATTACCTTTTCCTTTGCCCTCTCGCTTGTGTAAGGGGGTGAGAAGAAATGCACGGCATCAAGCTCTACACCTCTTTTTGCAATCATCCACGCTGCAACGGGGCTGTCAATACCGCCCGAAAGGAGAATTGTCGCCTTTCCGCTGGAGCCTGTGGGCATACCGCCCGGACCCTCGCACTGTGCACTGTTTGCGTAAACGTATGCTTCATTGTCGCGGATTTCCACGCGGACAAGGACTTCGGGGTCTTTCACCTGCACCTTGATTTTGTGAAGCCTTGACAGTATTGCACCGCCCATTTCACGGCTGATTGCAGGGGAGTCAAAGGGGAATTTCTTATCGCTTCTCTTCGCCTCTACCTTAAAGGTTTCTGCACCGTACATACTTTCACATACATAGTCTGCACCCTCGGTAAGAATTACATCCATATCCTTGGGGAAAACGCCTGCCTTGGCAATGAAAAGTATACCGAAAACCTTACGGAGCTTTTCCATAAGGGAATCTGCGTCTGTATGGTCGGCAGGGTCAATGTAGATAACCGCCTGCTGTTTTTTTATTGACTTGATGTTATCCCTGCCCACAACTTTTCTGATGTTTTTTATGAGCATATCCTCAAACTTGCTTCTGTTAAGCCCTTTGAGAATGATTTCACCGTATTTTACAAGAATGATTTCTTTCATAATAATTGTCCTTTATATTCTTAGATTTTTTGCTATTTCCTTTACTTTTTGGGCTACTGTCTTTGCCTCTTCAATCGTATTATACCGTGACAGACTAAACCTGATTGCACTGTCGGGGAGGGGTACATTCATTTCGGAAAGCACGTGACTCCCGTGACTGCCCGACGCACAGGCACTACCGCTTGATACATAAATTCCCTCGTTGGAAAGGGCATTTAACATAATTTCCGAGCGGATTTTCCCGAATGAAATATTAAGCACATAGGGGCTTTCATTTGCTCCGCCTCCGTTATATACACTACCGTCAATTTTAAGGAGATTTTCCTTTAAATATTCCTTGATTTCAGCCACCCTTGTGCCGTCGGCAAGGTTAATCAGCTCACACGCTTTGCCGAAGCCTGCAATTCCGCCCACATTTTCCGTTCCGCTGCGGATGTTTTTCTCCTGTCCGCCGCCGAAAACAGAGGGTTTTAAGGAAACACCTTTCCTTATATAAAGTGCTCCTATGCCTTTCGGACCGTGAATTTTGTGACTGCTCACGGAAAAGAGGTCAATACCCCACGCTGTGGGCTTCACGGGAATATGCCCGAACGACTGCACTCCGTCAACGTGGAAAAGCGCCCTCGGTGCAATCCTTTTTAAAATACTGCCGATTTTCTCTACGGGCATAACTGCACCTGTTTCGTTGTTGACGTGCATAATGCTTACGAGTACCGTGTCGGGGGTAATGGCATCAGCAATGTCAGTGAATTTAACTGTACCGTCGGGCTGTGGCTTTATTCGTACCACCTGGAAGCCCTGCGTTTCCAGATAATCCATACAGCGAAGCACCGCAGGGTGTTCAATAGCGGTTGTTATAATCCGCTTACCCTTTTTGATGTTTGCCGCACCTAAGATTGCGATATTGTCGCTTTCAGTCCCGCCCGAGGTAAAGTATACCTCATCAGGAGTAACGGAAAGTGCCGCGGCAACCTTTTTCCGTGCATCAGTCACAATCTTCTCCGCCTGAAGCCCCAAAGCGTGACGGCTTGACGGATTGCCGAAGCTTGTACTCATATATTCAGTTATTGTGTCAATAACTTCCACCGCAGGTGGAGTTGTTGCTGAGTTGTCGAAATATATCATAATAAGATTCCTTATTCATCGAATAATGTTGTCTGAACAGTCGAACTATCCTCGTCTTTGAGATAATATCCAGAAGACGGAATTGTTCTTGCTTCATATCCTGCCGTGGATTTTAATGAAACCTCAGGCAGTTCAATTCTTGTCAGCAGGGATTTTCTTCTCATTGTCATTACCTGCACGCCCTGCGAGGTGCGGCTTGTTTTTGTCATAATATCCTTTGTATTAAATACAACGCACTTGTCGATATTGCTGAACAGTGCTACCTGACATTCTTCCTTGCAGTAGAGCATACCTATAATCTTGCCCTTGCCGTAGGCATTTGTCAGCTTCTTACGGTTGGTTTTGGTTTCGTAGCCCTTCATATCAACCTTTGCAACCTTACCGCTTTCAAATGCAAACAGCATAAATCCGCCAAAATCATAAGCAGGTGTTGCGTAAAGTATCTTTTCATCAGGCTCCATACCGATAAGGTTGGGGAGATATTCACCGAGTGCACTCGCCTTTGTATCGGGAATATCGTAAAGCTTCATCTTATATACATTCTGCTTGTCCGAGAAGAAGAGCATTTCCGTCTTGTTGGTTGCATCAGCCTCGCACAGAAGAGAGTCGCCCTCCTTGAACTTCTGCTCGGAAGCGGCACGGAGGGAAACAAGGGTAATTTTCTTGAAATAGTTTTCACGGGACATAAATACCTTAACATTGTAGTCCTCGATAAAGCTTTCAGCAGGTTCAACCGTTTCCTCACTTGCATCAATGACAATGGTCTTTCTGTCAGTGCCGTATTTCTTTGCAATTTCTTCAAGCTGTTTTGCTATCAGCTTGCGGATTCTTGCATCACTTTCTGCAGTTTTCTTAAGGTCGGCAATTTCTTCAAGCAGCTTTTCAATCTCGCTTGTGCGCTTTAAGATATATTCCTTGTTCAAATTACGGAGCTTGATTTCCGCAACAAATTCCGCCTGAATTTTGTCAATTCCGAAGCCTGCCATAAGGTTTGGTACAACCATTGCATCCTCGGGAGTGTTGCGGACAATGTAGATTGCCTTGTCAATGTCAAGAAGTATTTTTTCAAGACCCTCCAAAAGGTGAAGTCTTGCCTCTTTCTTTTCAATATCGAAAAGAAGCATTCTGCGGATACATTCTGTACGGAAATCAATCCAATGATGTAGGATTTCCCTTACGCCCATTACCTTAGGCTCGCCGTTTATGAGGATGTTGAAGTTACAACTGAAGCTGTCCTCAAGAGGAGTCTGCTTGTAAAGGCGTGCCATCAGTTTTTCGGGGTCTACACCTCTCTTAAGCTCCAACGTAATCTTAAGACCCGACTTGTCAGTTTCGTCACGAACATCGTTAAGGTCACGAAGCTTTCCGCCCTTGATAAGCTCTGTCAGTTTGTCAATTATTGCCTCAATTGTGGTAGTGTAGGGAATTTCGGTTATTTCTATTATATTCTGCTTCTTGTCGTAGTTATATTTTGCACGGACCTTTACACTTCCAGTACCTGTGGAGAAAATTTTCTCCATAACCTCATCATTGCGGAGAAGAAAACCTCCCGTTGAAAAGTCAGGTCCCTCAATAAATTCACCGAGGTTTGCATTCTTGTCCTTAAGAAGTGCGGTTGTTGCGGCACATATTTCACGGAGGTTAAAGGAGGCAATGTTGCTCGCCATACCAACGGCAATACCCTGATTGGGGTTTACTAAAATGTTGGGGAATGCCGTTGGGAGAAGAGACGGCTCTTTCATTGTGCCGTCATAGTTATCCACAAATTCAACGGTGTTTTTATCAATGTCACCGAAAATTTCGTTACAGATGGGAAGAAGCTTTACCTCTGTATAACGGGATGCGGCAAAGGCCATATTACTGCTGTAATGACGGCCAAAGTTACCCTTTGAATCAACAAGAGGGTGCAGAAGTGCCATATGTCCCTCGGTAAGACGCACCATGGTTTCATATATTGCCATATCACCGTGGGGATTCAGCTTCATTGTAGAGCCTACAACATTGGCACTTTTGGTACGGTTTCCGCCAAGAAGCCCCATCTTGTACATAGTATACAGAAGCTTTCTGTGTGACGGCTTGAAACCGTCAATTTCGGGAATTGCACGGGATATGATTACGCTCATGGCATAGGGCATATAGTTTTTTTCCAGAGTTTCGGTTATGCCCTCCAGAGATAATGAAATTTTTTCTTCACTCATGTAATTTCCTCCAAAACTGCATATATGTAATCAGTATATCATATTTATTAAAAAAAAGCAAATTTTACGGACAAAAATTTCCTTTTTAATTTATTGACTAAAGTTCTTTTTGAATGTATAATCTTATGGAGGGATTTCTATGAAGCTGTTGAAAAAGTGCGTGCCCGTATTAGTCCTCATAATTCTGTGCGTTTTGTCGGTACAAGCATCTGCAAAAGAGGGGTTAAGAAACTCCCTTACGGTAAAATTCTCCGTCGGAGATATCCCCACAATTACAGAGCAGGATGTGACCTTTACCCTCCATGATGAAACGGGAATTGTTTGTTTTGACGCCATTTCTCATCGGCTAAAACGCGGACAGACAGAATTTGAAATAAGTTTCCGTCTGCCCTACTATCCGTCAGGCACCAAGTTTCTGCTTGTGGCGGAAGACGGTGTGAAAGGTATGGCATACAACGGAACTTATAGTATGAGTCATATGATAGACACACAGGAGGAAGAGGTCAGTATTGGACTCGACTGCTAT
>JAZUPX010000014.1:0-2501 GCA_045605405.1 Clostridia bacterium | reverse complement strand
TCACGGGTTTCATAAAGGAAGTTATAATCGGTTACATATATATTTTCACATTCACATTCCTTTAAATCTTCTTTTGTAAGAAGATTTTTTTTGTAAAGAATTTCGGGGTCTATAAAATATATGTTTCCTGCAAATGCACTTTTTCCCGAATAGGGGGAATTGTACTCGTCACAAGGACCGCAGGGAAGCACCTGCCACACCCCGAAATTACATTCTGAAAGAAAATCTATAAACTTTTTTGCATTTTCACCCAAAGTACCTATTCCATACCTCCCGGGCAATGATGAAATGTGCATCAGCACACCGCCGGACCTTTTCATATCAGATAAGACCTCCTGCCAGAATTTGTATGATATACCATATCGGGGGAATAAACATTGACGGAAGCATATTGGCAAGCTTCAGCTTCGGCTTGTAAATGAAATTGAAGCCGATTCCCATAACGAGGATGCTTCCCACAAAGGACATCTGTGAAATTACCGCTTCGGTAAGATATGGTGACACAATCGTTGCACACAAAGTAAGACACCCCTGATAGATTATAATGGCAAAAACGGAAAACAGAACTCCTATTCCCATTGTGGAGGCAAAAACAAGTGCCATAATCATATCTAAAATACCCTTTGTAATAAGAATTGTGGGGTCGTGAAGAATTCCGTCGTTAAGTGCACCTAAAATTGTCATAGAGCCTACACAGAAAACAAGGGATGCTGTTACAAAACCAAGGGCAAAGGTGGATTCTAACTTTTGAGAGGAGAATTTATTTTCAAAAAAGTCCCCCATTTTATTAAGCTTGTTCTCTATATTTATAAGCTCGCCCAAAAATGTTCCCACAGCCATAGATATTACCATCAGCATTATGTAATTTCCCGAAAGCTTTCCGCCCTCGGTTACTGCGGAAGAGGAATTTATAATTCCTGTAATACCTATTGTCATTGTGGCAAGGGCAAGTGCCTGTACCATACTTTCCTTGAATCTTTCGGGGATAGCTTTTTTCAGCAGTAGCCCTATAACAGAGCCGACTACTACCAAAACGGCATTTACAATTGTTCCGATGCCTGCCATAAAATCATTCCTTTGTAAAAAGATACTCTAATTTTATCAAAAGAAACAAAAATATACAAGTGATAAATATTATTTGATGTACTTTTTTATATGCAAGTCCCATATATTGAAACAGAAGGGATGAAGAAAATGAATATAAATGCATTTACACAGCATTTTCCTCCGCGTCTTACGGAAGCACTTCTCATAATGGGAACAAAGGATATGGAGGAAATCAGGATAAATGCGGAAAGAAACGCCACAACGGTAAAGAGCAGTGTCCTTATGGATACGGGCGTATATATAAAAAAAGAGGAGCTTTCCCACATTGTAAATTCTATGTGCCGCGGGTCATTGTATGCAATGCAGCAAACCCTTTCAATGGGGTTTATTTCTCTCCACGGAGGACACAGAGTGGGAGTCTGCGGCAGATGTGTGACAGAAAACGGAGAAGTCACTCATATGACAGACATTTCTGCCGTATGTATCCGTGTGGCAAGAGAGGTTTTCGGGGCAGCGGACAGTATTATGGAATTTCTTGAATTTCACGGAAAGCTTTACAATACCCTTATCATATCTCCGCCGGGATGCGGAAAAACCACGGTTTTAAGGGATGCAATAAGACAGATTGGAAACCGTTACAGAGTATGTGTCGCAGATGAACGGAGTGAAATTGCCGCCTGCAAAGGGGGTATTCCCACCCTTGATGTGGGGAAATTCACCTCTGTTATGGACGGAGTACCCAAGGCAAAGGGGATAAATATGCTTCTTCGGAGTATGTCCCCACAGCTTATTGCAACTGACGAAACGGGAAGCCGTGAGGAGGAAGAGGCAATCTGCCATCTTATAAATGCAGGGGCAAAAATTATAACCACGGCACACGGATACAGTGAAAAGGATATTTTAAACAGAAAGCATCTTGGAAGCCTTGTGGAAAAGGGTGTCTTTGAAAGAATTATTGTTCTCAGCAACAGAAAGGGTGTCGGGACGGTGGAAAAAATCATAACTGACGGGAAGGTGATTCGCCATTATTAAGCTTATAGGTTCGGCTATTATTATATTGGGTGCAGTGTTATTCGGGATGAAAAGATACAACGGCTTTTTTGAAAGGAAAAGGCTGCTTGAAAACATACTTGACGGAAGCGAAAAAATCAGGGAAACCATACGCTGTACCTGCTCACCCTTACACGAAAGCTTTCTGTGGGGCGGAGAATTTTTCTCCCTTGCATCCGAAAAGATTAAAAAAGGCAAATTGCCCGAATGTGCAGTAAATGAAACGGCAGACGGCTTTAACTTTCTTACCAACGAGGACAGGAGAATGATCGGTCGTTTTGCAAAGGGACTCAATGCTGAGGACTGCAAGGGTCAGCTTTCTAATCTGGATATTTTCATAAAGGAAATAAAGGAGGCTGTATCAGATGCCTCAAAGGAGCTTGACACAAAAGGCAGGCTATATG
>JAZUPX010000013.1:0-19891 GCA_045605405.1 Clostridia bacterium | reverse complement strand
GACAAGGTCAGTGTAAATTCGGGTGCAATCCGTAACCCCGACTTAATTAACGAGGCAGCACAGATTTACGGAAATCAGTGCGTGGTACTTTCCGTTGATGTGAAGCGTGTAAATAATGGATTTCACGTGTTTGCCAAGGGTGGCAGAGAGGACACAGGAATTGAAGCCATTGAATGGATAAAAAAGGGCGTAGAACGCGGTGCAGGAGAAATCGTGGTAAATTCCATTGACACCGACGGCGTAAAGCAGGGATTCGACATTGAAATGCTCAAGGCAGTGCAGGAGGTTGTCAATGTTCCCGTAATTGCCTCGGGCGGTGCGGGATGTATTGATGACTTTGTAACACTCTTTAACGAAATTCCCAAAATGTCAGCAGGGCTTGCGGCATCTATCTTCCATTTTGGTGAGGTAGCAATAAAAGACCTCAAAGACGAACTCAGTAAAAACAATATCCCGATAAGGAGAATATGAAAATGTTAGATATTAAAAACCTCAAATTTGACGAAAAGGGACTTATCCCTGCAATAGTAATTGATTCGGCAACGGGCAAGGTTCTTACTCTTGCGTATATGAATGAGGAAAGCCTCAAGATTTCTCTTGAGAAGAAGCTCACCTGTTTTTGGAGTAGAAGCCGTCAGGAGCTTTGGCTTAAGGGGGAAACCAGCGGTAACTATCAGCATATCGTAAAAATCGTTGCCGATTGCGACAGCGATGCACTTTGCGTATATGTCAAGAAAGACGGTCCTGCTTGCCACAAGGGTACAGATAGCTGTTTCAACGACCTTGTTTTTGAAAGTGATGAAGATGGGGTATTCTCTCCCGAGGCACTTTTTGAAATGATAAAGGGCAGAAAAACCGAGAAAAAAGAGGGAAGCTACACTACCTACCTTTTTGAAAAGGGTATTGACAAAATCCTCAAAAAGGTTGGGGAAGAATGCACCGAGGTTATTATTGCATCCAAGGATAACGACAAAAAGGAAACCATCTACGAAATTGCCGACCTTTACTACCACGTTATGGTAATGATGGTAGAAATGGGCATTGATGTTGATGATGTTCTCAAAGAGCTTGCATCACGTCACGTAATAGATAAAAAGGTTAAGCAGGAGAAAATGACATCATGATGAGGGGCAATCTGCACACTCATTCCACATACTGTGACGGAAAAAGCACCCTCGAAGAAATGGTGGAAAGTGCCATCAACAAAGGATTTTCCTACATAGGCTTCTCGGGACACAGTCCAGTAAAGCACGACCTTAGCTACTGTATGCAGTTCGAGGACGAGGGCAAGTATTTTAACGAGGTTAATTCCCTCAGGGAAAAGTACAGGGATAAAATCCGTGTTCTTTGCGGTCTGGAGAGGGACTTTGCTTCCGAAGACAATGATTTTAACTACGAATACATCATTGCATCAACCCACTATATCAAAGCAGGGGATAGGTTTGAGGATGTAGATGCTTTGGCTGACATACAGAAAAAGTGTATTGATGAATTCTACGGCGGTGACCCCTATGCCTATGCCGAGGAATACTACAAAACCGTAGCGAAACTCCGCGGAGATATAATAGGGCATTTTGACCTGCTTACAAAGTTTGACAGAAATAACGATATCTTTAACCCAAAGGAAGAACGCTACAAAAAAGCCGTGCTTTCAGCACTTGATGAGCTTTTGGAGGCAAAACAGGTGCTTGAAGTAAATACTGGCGCAATGTCACGGGGCTACAAGGACAGCCCCTATCCCGATATGTGGATTTTGGAGGAAATAAAAAAGCGTGACGGCAAGGTTTTGATAACCTCCGACTGCCACCACGCGGATAATCTTGACTACGGCTACGATTTAGCCGAAAAAATTCTGACCGAAATTGGATTCAAGGATTTTTACAATATTGATTTTCTAAAAAAATAAGGTTTTCGCATTTGCGAAAACCTTATTTTATTTATCTGACAAATATTTTCGAAATACCACTTCAAGGATTTCGTCACGCTCAACCTTTGTTATGAGGCTTCTCGCACCCTTGTGTCCCGTAATATATGTGGGGTCGCCCGACATAATATAACCGACAAGCTGACTAATAGGATTGTATCCCTTTTCAACCAATGCCTCATGAACACGGCAGATGATAGCATCAATTTCCGTATCCCGTGTTTTGCAGATGTCAATATGAGTTGTCTGATTGTTTGCCATAGTCGGTCACTCCTTTTCTATCTGATTACATAATACACTATATAATGTGGTTTTGCAATAGCAGTAACACAATTTTAACATAAGTGTAACTATTGAAATATTACTGTTAATTTACGTTGTGTTTTGCAAGAAATTCCTTGATTTTCTCAAAGCTTTCTTCGCTTATATCGTGCTCGATTTTACAACTGTCTGTATATGCCGTTTCCTCACTTACACCAAGTGTAATGAGCGCACTTGCAATTACGTTATGTCGTTCGCACATTCTTTCAGCAATGGAAAGACCTTTTTGGGTAAGTGTTATTCCGCCGTCTGCATCTGTCACAATGTAACCCTCTTCGCGGAACGATTTCATGGCCACGGAAACACTTGCCTTGGAAAAACCAAGCTCGTTTGCAACATCAATGCTGCGAACATATTTATTTTTCTTTGAAAGCATATAAATAGTTTCAAGATAATTTTCGGCTGATTCCTTTATCCTCATGGATTTCCCTCCATAAAAGTCATTGCCTACATTTTATCACAATTGTTTTGAAAAAGCAAGGTTTATTGATTGTCTGCAGAAGGACTTACAAACACATCCGCAACCTCGGTAATTGTCATAAATGCAAATGGGTCAACCGCGTGAACAATAGCCTTTGTCTTGGCAATTTCAAATCGGTTTACAATAAAATAAATAACGGTTTTTTCCTTGCTTGAATAACCGCCCACGGCAGGAATGTTTGTTGTACCGCAACCAAACTCCTCTATAAGCGCGCTTGTAATATCCTTGGGCTTTTCGGTTATAATCATAACCGCCTTTGAACGGTCAAGACCCTCAACGATAAAGTCTACGGTCTTGAGTGCCGCCCCGTAGGTAACGATTGAATAAAGGGGAAGAATCCAGCTTCCCATACTGATTCCGCAGACAATGTACAAAAGAACATTGTACATCATAACAAATGTACCAACGGATATACTGAGCTTTTTTGCGAAAATTACTGCCATAACTTCAATGCCGTCGATAGCACCGCCGTATCTAATGGTAAGACCGCTTCCCACACCGGATATAAGTCCGCCGAATATTGCACAAAGGAGCAAATCCTCACCGGCCAGGGGAGAGGCCATACTTACATCAATGGGAAGGACATCGGTAATAAGCCACGCACCCAATGAATAAATTGCAACCGCGTAAAGAGAGTAGACGGTAAAGGTCACCCCCTGCTTCTTAAGTCCATATAAAAATAGCGGAATGTTCAATAGCAGCAGGAAGATTGATAGTGTAAGATATTCCGGTGTAATCTGTGAAAGAAACATTGATGTTCCTGAAATACCGCTGTCGTAAAGCTTCACCGGTGCTAAAAACACGGTAACACCGAATGCATTTATAAAACCTGCAATGGTCAGAAGTATAAAATTTGAAAACTGAAGTCTGGAGAGTTTTTCTTTTAGATTCATAGTTTAATTACCTCGGAGAATGGGATATGGTTATTATAGCATAATACTTGCAGAAGTGCAAGCCATTCTGCGGAGTCGCAGGGGACGTTGTACTTTTGGGAGCCAAAAGTACCAAAAACGCGGGGGTTCCGATTCCCCCGCACCCCTGAAACGGCCTCGCAGGGGCGTGAAAAAGCAAAACCTTGTTCTTAATAACAAAGATGGTTTTGTTTCTCGAAATTATTTGTTTTTGTGTCGCCGTCCTAAAAGGAAAACTTATTTCCTTGCGGACTAAAAATCGCTCGTCAGCAGCGGAAGTTGATACGAGCGATTTTTACGCCAGTCAACAAAGAATTTCTCAAAACCCGACTGTTCTACCGAAGCACTAAACTAAGGTTTTTGCAAATTTTCTGTCGGCTACCGTGAAATTGCGAGTATCATTTTCCTCTGCAGGCGAGCAATTCCAGGCGAACAGGAAACTGAGTGTTGCCTTAAAGCCGACGGTTCAAAGACGGAAAATTTGCAAAAACGAAAACGATACATTAAAAGAAAACCACGCCCAAGAAACATTACGCCCCTGCGAGGGCGTTGAGGGGAGTGGGGAGAATCGCAACTCCCCACCGCTTTTCGCCATTTTGGCGTTCAAAATGGCACGCCCCTAATCGGCTCCGATTAAATTCCTGCAATATCTTGCAAATAGAAAGGGACTGTTGTTTACAACCCAGAAAACTTAAGCAAGTTCTTCCATCTTTTCTCTGAATTGAAAACCTATTTTTGCACCCACAATGATTCCTATTTCAAAAAACACTTCTTCATATTCGTTTACCTGCTCATCAAAATAGCCATATATTCTGTCAAATTCATCAATATCGGGAAACTTTTCTTCAAAGAAGTTTTTGGCTTTTCTTCTTGCTTCTGTGATTCTCTCAGAATACTTTTTGTCAGATGTAGGGATAAATGTTTCTCCTCCGTGTTTCAAAAAATTCTGTAATGAGATAAGCTCTGCCCTTTGTAAGTAGTTTTCAAATTTCATAAATGATACCTCCGTTTTAATTTAGTTTGACAGAAGTATCCATCCGTAGTATAATATTTACAGATAGGTGTATTCCTGTCGTTGGATGGGCTTGTTTGTTACCTTGGTTGGGGGCAACAAGCTCATTTTTTAATTTCCTTTTCAACCAACAAAATACCTTTATGAACGACTTCAGCTTTTGAAATATTTAGCTTTTCAGAGCACTCTTCCAAAATTTTGGCAGTTGTTTCGGAAAGCCGTATTTCAAATCTTTTGTCACGCTTATCGGTTGTCGGTCTTCCTTTTGGGGACATTGCTTCACCACCTTTAACGTCCGTACATTAATCTTAGCATATGTACGGACAAAAGTCAATATAATTTTATAAATATCTAAAAACATTATAAAAACAGCTTTTTTTGCAAGTTTTTTGCTCAAAAAACGCAAAAACTCTGTACATTTAGGGAAAAGTGTGCTATAATGACTCTATCTGCGAAGATTTTTAAGATGCAATTTAAACGGAGGAAAAATGTATGGCAAGTTTTTTTCACGCAAATAAATCTGTGCCACTCCCAATGGAATTCATAAATAAATATATGATAAGTGCAAATGCCACTTATGTAAAGGTTTATCTTTACGGTCTTTTAAAGTGCTACGAGGGGGAAGAGGATGTGTCAAATGCCACTATTGCGGAGGCACTCGACATTCTTGAAACCGACGTAAGCAAGGCTTGGCGTTACTGGAAAAAAGTGGGGCTTGTACATAGCGAGGGAAAAGGTATTCTGGTATTTGATGCCGTAGGAACGGAACCGGTGAAAGAAGAATCCCCAAAGACGGATGTGCCTAAGGAACAGCCCAAAGAATCCTCCGAAAAGCCAAAAACTGCATCTATGAAGGATATTTCAAAGGCTATGGGAATCAATCCCAAGATGAAAGAAACTGTTACTATGGCTGAACAGCTTTTGAAAAAACCGCTTACACAGAGGGAAATCACTTCCCTATACAGCTTTATGCAGGATTACTCAATGACTCAGGAGATGGTGCTTCTTCTTCTTGAATATTGCGTAACAATGGATAAAACGAATTTTTCATACATAGAGAAAGTTGCAGACGGCTGGCGAGAGCAGGGTATAACCACTCTTGCTGATGCTACCAAGGTGCTTAACCGCCTTAATAAAGAAGTTCGTATGCAGAAAAAATGCAAAAAGATTTTCGGTCTTGACCGCGAGCTTTCTCAGACAGAATTAAATTACATAGCCCGTTGGGTAAGTGAGCTTTCTATGTCAGAGGCAATGATAAGAACAGCTTACGAAAAAACAGTAACAAACACAGGTAAAATTTCAATGCCCTATATGAATACAATATTAAAGTCTTGGTTTGAAAAGGGGATAAAAACCGTTTCACAAATTAAGGAAAAAGAGTCTGCCGTAACCCAGAAACCAAAGAGCAGAACAGCCGATTATCAGCTTGATGATATGGCGGCACTTGAAAGAAAACTCAGACTCCAGAAACAGAAAAAGTAAAGAGGTGAATTTCTTTGCCCGGTTCAATATATGAAAAAGCAACCCAGATAATTGCAGAAAGAAAAGAAAGACGTAAAAGGGAGCTTGACCGCCGCAGGGGTGAGGTTTTTTCTATTGCCCCCCGCATCCGTGAAATAGAAGAGGAGCTTGACCGTTTCGGTATCAGGATGCTTAACCTCATTGCAAACGGTGAGTGTGATGAAAAAACGGCAGTCAGCTCAATTACTGCACAGAACAAGGAGTTCATAAAAGAGAGAGAACGGCTTTTGTCGGAGGCAGGCTTTGACAAAGACTATCTTGAACTTCAGCACTTCTGCCCTAAGTGTGAGGACAGCGGTTTTGACGGAGGAAAGCTTTGCAGTTGCCTTCAGCAGGAAATCACGGCAATTGCTCTTAAGGAAGCAAACCTTTCCGAGCTTTTGTCGGAGCAGACTTTTGAGAAATTCAAGCTTTCATATTACAGTGACGAATATGTAGCTGAGTATGGCTGTTCCCCCCGTGAAAATATGCAGGCAATCCTTTCCGAGTGTAAAAGCTTTGTGGAGGATTTTGATAGGGCAAAGGAAAATCTTCTCCTGTGCGGAAGCTGTGGACTTGGTAAAACCTTTTTATCATCCGCAATTGCCAATGCTCTTATAAAAAAGGGCAAGGATGTTCTTTATGTCAGCAGTAATGCACTTTTCCCCATATTGGAGGATATGCATTTTGGCAGAACGGTAAGCGAGGAAGCAGAATATATTGTTAAGAAAGTGAGCGATTGCGAGCTTTTGATACTTGACGATTTGGGAAGCGAGTTTGTAACTCAGTTTACCTCGGCAGAACTTTTCAGGATTATAAATAACCGTCTTTTGGCAGGCAGAAAAATGATTATATCTACAAATCTTAATCGTAATATGCTGAAAAACACATATAACGAAAGGATTGCTTCCAGAATTACGGGCGGATTCTCCATACTGGAATTTCTGGGTGAGGATATCCGCAGTATCAAAAAATTAGAAGGCAAGGTATAATTATGAAAAACGCAAAGGAGCTTCTCTTATCCTATGTGGAGTTAGCTGAAAAAATAATTATAGAGTTTAACTATAACGAAGATAATGCCGTTTTTCTTTTGAAAGCTCTTAAAAGTAACTTAGAAAAAAAGGTTATGGTAGAGAAAGAGCAAAAGGAACTTTATGAGGCTTGTGTGTATAACGCATTGGCAACAATAAACACCTCCTTTGAGCAGGAGAAAAA
The DNA here is from genome assembly GCA_045605405.1 of Clostridia bacterium. Classification (GTDB taxonomy): domain Bacteria; phylum Bacillota; class Clostridia; order UMGS1883; family UMGS1883; genus UMGS1883. The sequence goes on along the minus strand of JAZUPX010000013.1, from coordinate 12,527 downwards.
CAATCGTCAGCTTCTGATGGCACTGACCGAGGCAAAAGAGGAAATGAAAGCAATCGTGGAGCTTTTATAAGAAAACCACTTGTTTTTTGCCCCTTAACCCATAAAAATATAACGAAAATTATCATTGAAAAGTAACTTAACAAAAAAATATTGACATCTGCTTTTTGTGCTATTATACTGTAGCGTAAGGAAATGAGAGGTTTTAGATATGAATATGTCAGCTTTCCATGCAGCAAACATACTTCTTCTCATCGCTATTATTATTCTAGCAATTATTAAGCAGAGTAAGAATAGCGCTGTTTGTCGTGTTTTGAGGTAAAGAGCATACCATATTTTATTTGTGTATACTATGACCTGCGGCAAGTGGTGCCGCAGGTCTTTTTATTTAAAAACCCACAGGGTTTAAATCCATTTACGAGGAGTTTAGTTATGAAAAAAATCACAGTTACCGACATCACACTTAAAAAGCTGTCACAGGACAGAGCAGTTTCTCTATTATTCAGGGAGAAAACTGCCATTGCCGCTTGTGCAGATGCTCTAGGCGTTGATGCAGTTGAACTATCTCCCGTAAAGAGCCTCAGGGAAGATACAATAATCTACAAGACAATTTCTCAGAATGTAAAGAAGAGCACAGTAGCAATCCCCGTTGGCTTTACCGAAGAGGACGTGGAAAACGCATTTGAATGTGTCAAAGAAGCTTCTTCTCCCAGACTTCAGGTGGAGCTTCCCACATCAACTGTGCAGATGGAGTATATTTATCACGTAAAGAGTGAGAAGATGCTTCTTAAAATTGCAGCTCTTACCAAAAAGGCGAAGGAGCTTTGCACCGATGTTGAATTTTCCGCACTTGATGCAACCCGTGCCGATGAGGATTTTCTTATTCAGGCAGTTAAGGAAGCAGAAGCAAACGGTGCAGGAGTAATCACTCTTTGTGATGATGCAGGAATTTCACTTCCCGCAGAAATTGCCGCACTTGTTAAAAAGGTAAAGGAAGCAGTTTCCGTTCCCGTATTCGTTCAGCTTTCCGATGCAATCGGTATGGCAGTAGCCTGCGGTGTTGCAGCAATACAGGCAGGTGCAGACGGCCTTAAGTGTGCTATGGCAGGTGAAGACAGCCTTTCAATGGGTGCTTTTGCAGCAGTTGTTAAGGCGAGGGGTACTGAAATCGGTATCGAAACAGGACTTGATAATACAAAGATATATGCAAGCATTCAGGAAATGCTTTCCAAAATAAATCACGAAACTTATGAAATAGCAGATGTCAGCGAAAAGAAAAAGATTATTCTTGACTCTGACAGTACACTTTCCGATGTGGCACACGCTGCAAATATACTCGGTTATGACCTTTCTGATGAGGATAACGGAAAAGTTCATAAGGAGCTTGCCCGTGTGTGCGAGAAAAAGGGCAGTGTAAGCGCCAAGGAGCTTGAAGCTCTTATTGCAAGCTATGCAATGCAGGCACCGTCTACATACCACCTTGAAAGCTACTCCACAAACTGCGGTAATCTTACAAGTTCCATGTCACAGGTAACTCTTCGCAGAGGCGACGAGCTTCTTTCAGGCGTAAGTACAGGTGATGGCCCCATAGACTCCGTGTTCCGTGCAATTGAGCAGAGCATCGGTTTTCATTACGAGCTTGACGATTTTCAGATTCAGGCTGTAACAGACGGTAAGGAAGCCTTGGGTAGCGCAATTGTAAGGCTTCGCAACAACGGAAAGCTTTACTCAGGTAACGGTATTTCAACAGATATCGTTGCGGCAAGTGTAAGAGCATACATTAATGCTCTTAATAAGATAGTATTCGAGGAGGAATAAGATGAAAATTACTTTTTCAACCAAGCATGTTGCCCGTGCTTCCTTCCTCGATACCTGTAAGTTTGCTTACGATTACGGCTATGCAGGATTTGAGATATATGATGCGGTAAAGGAAAGAAAACAGCACTACGACAGCATACTCCGGAGCGACCGTGTACCCGATTCCAAGCGCAAGCTTGTAAACCGTAACCTTGCGGTGTCGGCACTTGTGTATCCTTACAGCATTGAGACAGAAGAAGCAACAGCAGACGAAATTTTAAAATATGTAGAAATGGCACGCACCAGTGGAATTGAAAGAATCATCCTCAGAATCGAGGTAAAGACTTCAAACGAAGTTCTTTCGGAAAAACTTTCAAAGGCAATTAAACTTGCAGAGGAAGCGGATATACAGATTCTCTTTGAAACTGCAGGATACCTTGCAGAAACGGAAAATGTGATTGATATAATCAATTTCTTTTCCTCAGCAGTTATCGGTGCATCGTGGAATATGCGCGAAACCTACTTCAAGGCAGGGGAGAGCGCTGAAACCACAATAAAGAGCCTGGGTGCATATATTAAATATGCAAGAATGGGAGATATGAAAGACGGTAAAACGGTGCTTATCGGTGAGGGTGAGCTTCCCGTAACAAACTTCATAAACGCTCTTTCGTCTCTTAACTTTGACGGATATATATGTGTAGCGTGGAATGAAGAAGTAAACGATGCAGATATCGTGCTTACTCATTTTGCCAATTATATAGGAAGCCTTGCGCGGGAAAAGAAAGAATTTGACAAGGCATACTACAACCGCAGTAAGACAGGCACCTTCGTATGGAAGAAGTACGATGTTATAGATGCTACTTTCTCCGATGTGCTTGATACAATGGCAGAAACGTATCCCGACCAGTATGCTTTCAAGTACACAACTCTTGACTACACCAGAACATATGCACAGTTCAGACGCGATGTTGACGAATGTGCAGCGGCACTTATTTCCCTGGGTGTTAAGGCAGGCGACCACGTTGCCGTATGGGCAACCAATGTTCCGGCATGGTTTATCACATTCTGGGCAACGACAAAGATTGGTGCAGTTTTGGTAACTGTAAATACAGCATACAAAATACACGAAATTGAATATCTCTTAAAGCAGTCCGACACTCATACACTTGTTATGATTGAGGAATGCAAGGATATAAATTATAAGGAAATAATTGAGGAGCTTTGCCCCGAACTGAAGTCTATGACTCCCGGTGATGCCCTCTATTCCAAAAATCTTCCGTTCCTTCGCAATATTGTAACAGTCGGCTTTTCTATGGACGGCTGTCTTACATGGGAGCAGATGCTCGATAGAAGCAACCTAATTCCCAAGGAAGAGGTAAGAAGACGCGCATCCCTCGTTAAACCCGATGATGTATGTAATATGCAGTACACATCAGGCACAACGGGATTCCCCAAGGGCGTAATGCTTACCCACAGAAACATTGTAAACAACGGTAAAACCATTGGCGACAGGATGGACCTTTCCACCGCCGACCGTATGATGATTCAGGTGCCTATGTTCCATTGCTTCGGTATGGTGCTTTCCATGACAAGTATGATGACCCACGGCGGTACACTTTACCCCATGCCGTACTTTTCTCCCAAGTCATCTCTGGCTTGTGTAAATGATGAGCATATTACCTGCTTCAACGGTGTTCCCACAATGTTTATTGCAATGTTCAATCATCCCGACTTTGCTAAGACGGATTTCTCATATATCCGTACAGGCATTATGGCAGGTGCCAACTGTCCCGCAGACCTTATGAGAAGAGCCGCCGACGAAATGAATATGACGGAAATCATTTCCGTATACGGGCAGACAGAAGCTTCCCCCGGTTGTACAATGGGTGAGGTTAATGAGGATATTGACCACCGTGTTGAAACGGTAGGCAGTCCTTTCCCCGGCGTTGAGTGCAAGGTTATCGACCCCGAAACGGGTGAAGAGCTTCCCGACGGTGAAAGCGGTGAATTTGTTGCCCGCGGATTTAATATAATGAAGGGCTACTACAAAATGCCCGAAGCTACCGCACAGACTATTGACAAGGACGGCTGGCTTCACTCGGGTGATATCTGTATGAGAACTCCCGACGGTTACTACAAGGTAACAGGCAGACTCAAGGATATGATTATCCGCGGCGGTGAAAACCTTTACCCCCGTGAAATTGAGGAATTTTACCTTACCAATCCCAAGGTGCGTGACGTTCAGGTTGTTGGCGTTCCCGACGAAAGGTACGGTGAGGAATGTTGTGCCTGGATAATTCTCCACAAGGGCGAAGAAGCAGACGAGAATGAAATGCGTGAATTCGGTAATGCATCCATTGCCCGTCACAAGGTTCCCAGATATTTTGTGTTTGTAAAAGAATTTCCTATGAATGCAGCAGGAAAAATTCTTAAATATAAAATGCGTGATGAATCCATAGACTTACTCGGATTAGAAAGGAAGTAATATATATGTTAAACATTACAATCGAAAAAACTACTACCCCCAAGGAAAAACCTGCAAAGGGACAGAAACTCGGCTTCGGTAAAATCTTTACAGACCATATGTTTGTAATGGACTATACTGAGGGCAAGGGTTGGCACGACGCAAGAATCGTTCCTTTTCAGGACCTTGTAATGAGCCCTGCGGCAATGGTTTTCCACTATGGTCAGGAAATGTTCGAAGGTCTTAAGGCTTATAAGGGCGTTGACGGCAAAGTTCGTCTTTTCCGTCCCGATATGAACGCAAAGAGAACAAACGACACAAACGACCGTCTTTGCATTCCTCAGCTTCCCGTAGAGGATTTTGTTGAGGCTGTAAAGGCAGTTGTAAAGGTTGACGAGGATTGGATTCCCACAGAAGACGGTACATCTCTTTACATCCGTCCTTTCATTATTGCAACAGATGAGTTCCTCGGTGTTGCTCCATCAAAGACATATAAGTTCATTAGCATCCTTGCTCCCAGCGGTGCATACTACGAAAGCGGTCTTGCTCCCGTAGGTATCTGGATTGAGGATGAGTATGTAAGAGCCGTTAAAGGCGGTATGGGCTTTGCAAAGACAGGCGGTAACTATGCTGCAAGCCTTATTGCTCAGGTTAAGGCACACGACGACGGTTATTCTCAGGTACTCTGGCTTGACGGCGTTGAAAGAAAATACATTGAAGAAGTTGGTGCAATGAACATCTTCTTCAAGATTGACGGAAAGATTGTTACACCTATGCTCAACGGAAGCATTCTTCCCGGTGTTACCCGTAACAGCGTAATCCAGCTTTGCAAGAAGATGGGTCTTGAGGTTGAGGAAAGAAGAATCAGCGCAGAAGAGCTTATCGAGGCACAGAAGTCAGGTAAGCTTGAAGAGTGTTTCGGTACAGGTACTGCGGCTGTTATTTCTCCCGTTGGTAAGCTTCGTTATGTTGATGATGTAATGATTATCAACAACAACGAAATCGGTGAAGTAAGCCAGAAGCTCTACGATACTCTTACAGGTATTCAGTGGGGTAAGCGTGAGGATGATATGGGATGGACAGTAGAAGTATAAAAAGAATTACTGTTTTCAGCGGTCATTACGGCAGCGGAAAGACGAATGTGGCTGTAAACTATGCCCTTTGGCTGAAAAGTCATTGCGATAAGGTTTCAATTGCCGACCTTGATATAGTAAATCCCTATTTCCGCACAAAGGACTCTATGAAAGTTCTTGAGGAAAACGGAGTACAGCTTATTTCCTCCGAATTTGCCAACAGTAATGTTGACGTACCGGCACTTCCGGCAGAAACCTACGGTGTGCTTCAAAATAAGGAAATACACGCAGTTATAGATGTAGGCGGTGACGACCGCGGTGCATTGGCACTTGGCCGTTACAGCGATTCTATTTTGGAGGATGGCGATTATGAGCTTTTGTTTGTAATCAATAAATTCCGTCCACTTACCCGTAACGCAGATATGACTCTTGAAATTATGGCAGAAATCGAAAATGCCTGCCATATGAAATTTACGGGAATAGTAAACGACTCCAATATAGGTGACGAAACCACGGCGGAGGATGTTCTTGATTCTGTTTCTTACGCAAACGAGGTTTCAAAGCGAGCAGGAATCCCCATAAAAATGACTACTGTCAAATGTGATTTGTACGAAATACTTTCAGATAAAATTGAAAATTTAATGCCCATTGAGCTTTACGTAAGACAAAGCTGGGCAGAAAGGAATGAATAAATATGGCAAAGGTTTCCTTTAATAAGGATTTGTGTAAGGGTTGCGGTCTGTGTGTAACAGCCTGCCCCAAGAAGATTGTTCATCTTGCAGATGAGCTTAACAAACGCGGTTATCATCCTGCAGAGGTTACAGAGCAGGACAAGTGCATTGGCTGTGCATTCTGTGCAACAATGTGTCCCGACTGCGTAATTACAGTAGAGAAATAAGGAAAGGAATGAGAATAAATGGCTGAAAAAGTTTTGATGAAAGGTAACGAAGCTTTGGCAGAAGCGGCTATTATGGCTGGCTGTAAGCATTACTTCGGTTATCCTATTACTCCGCAGACAGAAGTTGCGGCATATATGGCAAAGAAAATGCCCAAGACAGAGGGTGGCGTTTTCCTTCAGGCAGAAAGTGAAATTGCAGCTATCAATATGGTTATCGGTGTTGCTTCCACAGGTAAGAGAGTTATGACATCCTCTTCAAGCCCCGGAATCAGCCTTAAGAGTGAAGGTATCAGCTATCTTGCAGGCTGTGATCTTCCCGCACTTATTATCAATGTACAGCGTGGTGGCCCCGGCCTTGGTGGTATCCAGCCCTCTCAGTCTGACTATTTTCAGGCTACAAAGGGTGGCGGACATGGTGATTTCCACCTGCTTGTACTTGCTCCCAACAGCGTTCAGGAAATGGTTGATATGGTGTTCAAGGGCTTCGACCTTGCTGAAAAGTACAGAATGCCTGCAATGATTCTTTCCGACGGTACAATGGGACAGATGATGGAACCCGTAAGTCTTGAAAAGGGCGAAATCAACGAGTATGATAAGTCATGGGCACTCACAGGAACAAAGGGTGAGAGAAAGCCCAACATCGTAAACTCCCTCTATATTGCTCCCGAAGAACTTGAAAAGCTTAACTTCGAACGTTACGAGCGTTATAAGAAGATTGAGGAAGAGGAAGCAATGTACGAGGAATACCTTATGGACGATGCAGAAATTTGTATCGTAGCATACGGCGTTGCATCCCGTGTAGCAAAGAATGCTATTGATCAGGCAAGAGCAGAGGGTATCAAGGTTGGTATGATTCGTCCTATCACACTTTGGCCTTTCCCCAAGAAAGCACTCAATAAAGCAGCTGATAATGTTAACAAGTTCATCAGCGTAGAGCTTTCTATGGGTCAGATGATTGAGGATATCGAGCTTGCAATCCGTTGCAAAAAGGAAGTTCTCCTTTGCAACCGTACAGGCGGTATGATTACCACAACAGAAGATGTCCTTAATAAAATTTACGAGGCGAACGGAGGTAAAAACTAATGGTAGTATTTGATAAACCCAACGCACTTACAGAAAATCCTCTCCATTATTGCCCCGGTTGTACACACGGTATCATTCACCGTCTTGTAGCTGAAGCTCTCGACGAGCTTGGCGTAACAGGCAGAACAATCGGTGTTGCTTCTGTAGGATGTAGCGTATTCACATACAATTACTTTAACTGCGATATGGTGCAGGCGGCACACGGCCGTGCTCCGGCTGTTGCAACCGGCGTTAAGAGAAGTGACAAGAATAACATCGTATTCACTTATCAGGGCGACGGTGACCTTGCAGCTATCGGTACAGCAGAAACAGTTCACTCTGCAGCACGTGGCGAAAATATAACAGTAATTTTCGTAAACAATGCAATCTACGGTATGACAGGCGGTCAGATGGCTCCCACAACACTTCCCGGACAGAAGACACAGACGTCTCCCTACGGACGTGATGTAGAAGCAGTTGGCTACCCTGTAAAGGTTTGCGAGATGCTTTCTCAGGTAGACGGTGCTACATACCTTGAAAGAGTTGCAGTTAATAACGTTGCAAACGTAAAGAAAGCAAAGGCAGCTATTAAAAAGGCTTTCCAGAATCAGATTGAGGGCAAGGGCTTCTCCTTGGTAGAAGTACTTTCCACCTGTCCCACAAACTGGGGTCTTGCTCCCGATAAGGCAATTGGCTGGCTTGAAGAAAATATGCTTCCCTACTACCCCTTGGGAGTGTATAAGGACAAATATGCGGAGGAGAAATAATCATGAATAAAGAAATATTGATTGCCGGTTTCGGCGGACAGGGAATTCTCTTTTCAGGAAAATTTCTTGCATACGAAGGTCTTATCGACGGTAAAGAGGTAAGCTGGCTTCCCTCTTACGGTCCCGAAATGCGTGGAGGTACAGCAAACTGCAGTATCATTATCAGCGACAGCGCAGTAGGTTCTCCCATTGTATCCAATCCCGACATCCTCATTGCAATGAATCTTCCCTCTCTTGATAAGTATGAAAACGAAACCAAGAAGGGCGGACAGATTTTCGTTGACAGCTCCCTTATCGAAAGAAAGGTAGAGCGCACAGATGTTGAAACCTACTACATCCCTGCTACAAGAATAGCTTCCGACGAAGGACTTACAGGTCTTGCAAATATGATTATGATTGGTCACATGATTGCAAAGAGCGGTATCATTCCAGAGGAAAATATTGAAAAAGCAATGCAGAAGGTTGTTCCCCCCACAAAGCAGAATATGTTTGACCTAAATATGAAGGCAGTAAAGCTCGGATTTGAGTATTAATTCAAAATAAAAAATATGTAAAATGGAGGTATAGCTATGAATACACAGATTAAAGATATCGGAATGCGTCTTCAGCCTCTTCGTGAGGATTCTGAAATTACAATTGAAGAAATGGCATCGAAGTTAGGGGAAGATATAGAAATTTACAAAAAATATGAAAACGGCGAAATGGATTTCTCTTTCAGCTTTATTTATAATGCAGCAGAAGTTCTCGGCGTAGACGTTCTTGACCTGATTAGCGGAGACCAGCCGACACTCTCAATGTGTAGCATGGTTAAAAAAGGTCAGGGCTACAGCGTAAAGCGTGAACACGAATACGACTACAAACACCTTGCCTACACCTTCCGTAATAAAAAGGCAGAACCGTTTCTTGTTACAATTAATCCCGATAAGACGGCTCCCGTGCTTCACGGTCATGAAGGTCAGGAATTTAACTACGTAATTTCAGGCAAAATGAAGCTTTATATCGGAGATATCTGCTATGAGCTTGAAGAGGGGGACAGCGTATACTTTGATTCAAGTGTTCCCCATGCCGAGCAGGCAGACGGTGATGAACCTGCGCAGTTCATTGCAGTAGTAATGAAATAACAATTGTAACTAAGAAATGGAGGAGTTGCCGGTATGGCAATATATGAAAAATTCGTCGGTGCAACAAGAGATGATTTCCTATCTCTCAAGGATGCACAGGCAAACTATACACTTAAATACCGTGATGATTTTAACTTTGCATATGATGTAATAGATGTTCTCGGCACAGAAAAACCCGACAAGCTTGCAATGGTATGGCTGTCAGCAGACAAAAGCGTGGAAAAGAGATTTACTTTCCATGATATGATGCTTGCGTCAAACAAGGCGGCAAACTATTTCAAGTATATGGGCATCAAAAAGGGTGACACAGTAATGCTCACCCTCAAAAGAAGCTATTATTTCTGGTTCTGTATCTTAGGACTTCACAAAATAGGTGCCGTTGTTGTTCAGGCAACAGATATGCTTAAAGGCAAAGACTATGTTTACCGCTGTAATGCAGGTAACATAAAGGCTGCCGTTATCACAGGCGACGGTAGTGCTACCGAGTATTTTGATGAAATGCAGGAGGGTTACGACCATCCTATATTGAAATTTGTTACAAAGCATAAGGATGCCGGCGAGGGTTGGATTGACTTTGAAACAGGATTCGAGATGGCAAGCGACCAGTGGCAGAGACCTACCGGTGATGAGGATACAACTGTTAATGATACAATGCTGATGGCATTTTCATCTGGTACAACAGGCTATCCCAAAATCATCACACATAACTTCAAATATCCCCTAGGTCACATTATGACCGGTGTTTTCTGGCACAGAGTAGTTGACGGCGGACTTCACTTTACGATTTCCGATACCGGCTGGCTTAAATCCCTTTGGGGTAAAATCTACGGTCAGTGGTTCGGTGAATCTGCGGTACTCGTTTACGACTTTGACAAGTTTGACGGAGCAGACATTCTCGGTGTTCTTGAAAAATACAAGGTTACAACATTCTGCGTTCCACCTACAATGTACAGAATGATGCTTTTAAATGATGTTAAGAAATATGACCTCTCATCTCTTACACATTGCTGTACAGCAGGTGAGGCACTTAACCCCGAAATCTACAACAAGTGGCTTGAAGCAACGGGTCTTAAGATATATGAAGGCTTTGGTCAGACTGAAACAACCCTCTGTATTGCGACCATTTACCCCTGGACTGAACCCGTCCCCGGTGCAATCGGACTTCCCGTACCCGGATTTGACGTTCATATCCTTGACAGCAATGACCAGTCATGCCCTCGCGGTACAACGGGAGAAATTTCTATCCGTGTACTCAGCCGTGACAGAAAGGCCTGCGGACTTCTTGACACCTACAACTTCAGCAAGGAAGATACCAAGAAGGCTATGCACGACGGCTTCTATCATACGGGCGATACAGCGTATCGCGATGAAAGGGGACTTTTCCGTTATGTAGGCAGAAATGATGACGTTATCAAGTCATCCGGTTACAGAATCGGACCTTTTGAAATTGAGAGTGTTCTTCTTGAACACGCCGCAGTAAACGAGGTTGCAGTAACAGGTGTTCCCGATCCTATCCGCGGATTTGCGGTAAAGGCAACAATCGTTCTTGCAAATGGCTTTGAGCCGTCAGATGAGCTTACAAAAGAGCTCCAGACTTATGTAAAAACAAATACAGCTCCCTACAAATATCCCAGAATTGTGGAATATGTGGCAGAGCTTCCCAAAACCTTTAACGGTAAAATCAAGAGAAGCACTATCCGTGAAAAGGATTTGGAAAATACATTGCAGTAAAAATAAACACCGCATCGAATTTCGATGCGGTGTTTTATCGATTTAATTACTGATTAACTGTTTCTTTTGCAAGAAGGTCTCTGATTTCTTCAAGAAGAACGATGTCATCAGGCTTGGGAGCAGGAGCTGCAGGAGCTTCTTCCACAGGCTTGGGATTCTTAAGCTTGTTCATAACCTTAACCATAAGGAACAGACAGAATGCAATAATTACAAAGTTAATGAGATTCTGAATGAGCATACCGTACTTAATCTGTGCCTCGCCAACTGTGACAGCAAGTCCGGAAAAATCTTTTCCTCCGAGAATAATACCGAAAAGCGGCATCATAATGTCATCTACAATTGACTTAACAACTGCGTTAAAGGAAGTAGCAATAATCATACCTATAGCCAGGTCAACCATATTGCCTTTGAGCGCAAACTCTTTGAATTCTGCTATAAATTTTTTCATTTGTTTCGATTCCTTTCTTTTTTTCTATGTATAAAGTTATCACAAATCTTATTAAATGTCAATCCCCTCAAGCTTTATTTGGCTGTCTTTTAAATAAGAGAGAATCCCGTCATACTCTGCAGGAAAACCAAACCTTATTCGGTAGGAGCATAACGCCTGACCGCCGCCTACTTTTGCACCGTACTTTGTATCGCCGACAAGGGGACATCCAATAGAAGAAAAGTATGCTCGTATCTGATGGCTTCTTCCCGTATGAAGACGCACCTCGCAAAGTGCTGTGCCACCCGATTCCTCAATAACCTTGTATTCCATAGAAATTTCTTTTCCGGTATCTCCGATATAGCTCTTGTTCTGGGTTTCTTCCTTTACTATATGTGCATTTACAAATGCGCTTTTTTCCTGCGGAATGTTTTCAAGCCTACAAAGATAATATTTGTGAACATTACGCTGGCGAATCTGCTCATTCATATCACGGAGAGCTTCCGCATTCTTTGCACCAATTACAAGCCCTGACGTGTTAGTGTCAAGTCTGTTGCATAAGGCAGGGGAGAAAGAGCTTTCACTTTCAGGATTGTATTCGCCTTTTTTTATAAGGTAGCTTTTCAGCATATCGGAGAGAGTGCCGTCCTTGTGATTTTCGTCAGGCTGACAGGGAAGAGAGGCAGGTTTGTTGAAAATAATTATATTTTCATCCTCAAAAATTATCGGTGCAGTAAGAGTGCACTTTTTTATTTCTTTTTCTTTCCGAAACTCTTCCTTTATATATATACGCAGTACATCCCCCTCACAAAGAATGTAGTCTTCCTTTATCCATTTGCCGTTTATCTTGACATCTTTCTTTCTGAATGCTTTGTAAATCAGCGACGACGGTGCTGTTGTAGCTTTCAAAAGAAATCTGTCGGCACGAATCTGGGATGAGTTTCTTCCTATTATATATTCTATCATAATATCACCGTGTAAATGTTTTTTATAAAAATATTTTAGCATATAAAAAACAAGATTGTCAACAATGGCTTGTTGTTCTTTTGGAAAAGAAGCAAACCTTTGCGGAAACGCAAGGCATATGTTCTTTTGTAACCAAAAGCTATTGTAGGGGAACAGGGGGATTGCGATTCGCCCCCTTTCTATCCCCCCCCCCCCCCCCCCCCCCCCCACCCCCCCCCCCCCCC
>JAZUPX010000012.1:0-1598 GCA_045605405.1 Clostridia bacterium | reverse complement strand
AGTACAGATTACCTCACGTGTTCTTATCCACTGATTGGTGGCAGTTCTCGGATTATAATAATAAATTGCCCCGCCTGTCGGGTCCCATCCATTAAGTGCATCTCGGGCGGCACGGCGGCTGCTTGCATACATTGCGGCGTTTATCTGTCCGTCGTCAACGGCGGTAAATGCACCTTTCTGATAAACCACTCCCGAAATGCTGTTAGGGAAAGAGGGGTGGTCAACACGGTTAAGGACAACGGCTCCTACCGCAACCTGTCCCTCGTAAGGCTCACCTCTTGCCTCACCGTTTATTACCCTTGCAAGAAGCTCAATATTTGCCTCGTTGGGAGATGCAGTCTGTCCTGATGATGAAGATGATGAAATCCCCATTGCGTTAAGGGTTTTTGTTCCTGCAATACCGTCAACAGTAAGTCCGTTCTTTTTCTGGAAACTGCGAACTGCACTTTCCGTCTGCCATCCGTAAACACCGTCTACACTTCCCGAATAATAGCCCCAATTTTTGAGCTTTGTCTGAATTTTTTTGACCTCTTCTCCTCTGGAGCCGGGCTTTGATACCGCAAAAGTATTTACACACACAGTTAACAGAAGAAGCAAAGTCGCAACAACTGTAAAAGTTCGTTTTTTGAGCATATTGAACCTCCTTTTGTGTTTATATTCTTTACATAAAAGGAAAATTCTATACATTTTATCCATTAAAATCAAAAAATGGTGGACATCCCTCTTGTTGTGTGATATTATTATATAATGATATAATGCGTAAAGTGGGTGATTTTATGAGTGTCAGGGGAATTATATTTTTAGTATTTGCCGTTTTGGGATCTATCCTTAATTATGCGGCGCGCCCTATCGGGGAAAAGCTGAATGTTCCCGAACTCAGATTAAAGGTCATTGCACTTGTTATCGTTGTTATATCAATTTCGCTTTTATTTATCTTTGGAAAATAAGGAAAGGATGGATATATATTGAAGAACTTAGAAAAAACCTATAATCCGTCAGAAATCGAGGACAAGCTTTATAAAAAATGGATTGACGGCGGATATTTCCATGCTGAGCCTGACAGCAAGAAGGAGCCTTACACAATCGTAATTCCTCCTCCCAATGTAACAGGTCAGCTCCATATGGGACATGCTCTTGACGAAACCTTGCAGGATGTTTTAATCCGTTACAAGAGAATGCAGGGCTACTCTGCTCTTTGGGTGCCTGGTACTGACCACGCAGGTATCGCAACACAGATTAAGGTTGAGGAAAATCTCCGTGTAAACGAGGGTCTTACCCGCTATGACCTTGGACGTGAGAAATTCCTTGAAAGAGTATGGGACTGGAAAAATAAATTTGGTGACCGTATCATCAATCAGCTCAAGAAACACGGTTGCTCCTGCGACTGGGAGAGAGAGCGTTTTACAATGGATGAGGGTTGCTCCAAAGCTGTACGCGAAGTTTTCGTAAACCTTTACGAAAAAGGACTTATCTATAAGGGCAACAAAATCATCAACTGGTGTCCCAGCTGTGCAACTGCACTTTCAGATGCCGAAGTTGAATATACAGAACAGCCTGGTCATTTCTGGCACATCCGTTATAAGATGAGCGATTCTGAC
>JAZUPX010000011.1:0-4706 GCA_045605405.1 Clostridia bacterium | reverse complement strand
CAACTACAATATCCTCGCCTTTTTCGTGGCAGAAATCCTCAATGAGCTTATCTGCACGGTGTCTTGCCTTACATTCCTTACAATCCATAAGAGGGTCGGAGAAACCGCCAACGTGACCGCTGGCAACCCATACCTGAGGATTCATAAGAATAGCACAGTCAAGACCTACGTTGTAGGGGCTTTCTGTAACGAATTTCTTCCACCAAGCTTTTTTAACATTGTTCTTATATTCTACACCAAGAGGGCCGTAGTCCCAAGTATTGGAAAGACCGCCGTAAATTTCACTTCCTGCATAGACGTATCCGCGTCCTTTACAAAGTGCAACAATCTTATCCATTGTTTTATCCTGATTTCTCATAGTGTTGCCTCCCTAAAAAATAATATTTTTCCATTATCCTATATTCTACCCCATTTATTGGCTTTTGTCAACCAAAAAAGGAGCCTTGACAGACTCCTTTTTGCTTTTATACCAATGCCTTTTCTTCCTCTTCCTTTTCAAGCTCACGATAGGCAACCTTACCTACCAATGTTTTGGGAAGATTATCACGGAATTCATATTCTGAGGGGAGGGCATATTTTGCAATACTCTTTGCACAATGTGCTTTGATTGATTCCCTTATTTCATCAGAGGGAGAAAATCCCGGCTTTAATACGATAAATGCTTTTACCCTCTGCATTTTATAATCGTCCTTGACACCGATAACAGTGCTGAAAAGCACTGCCTCGTGAGCGTCAATGACATTCTCAACCTGTGAGGGATATACGTTATATCCGCTTGTTACAATCATTCTCTTAAGACGCTGAACAAAGTAAACAAAACCATCCTCGTCCATATAGCCAAGGTCACCTGTATGAAGATATGTCTTTCCGTCGTCATGCACGCGGAGAGTCTGGTAGGTTTCCTTGGGATTGTTTATGTATTCTTTCATCAATGTGGGGCCTGTTATACAGATTTCTCCCATCTGATTAGGTGCTACTTCCTCGTTGGTTTCGGGAGTCACAATCTTGTAGAACGTATCGGGGAAGGGAATACCGATACTTCCCTCTCTGTAATGCCCTGTGGGAGTAAGACAGCTTGCTGTTACACATTCGGTAGTACCATAACCCTCCTGCACCTGAATTGTTGCGCCGTGCTCTTTGAGAAAACTATCCATTTTCTTTTTAAGTTCAATAGAAAGTGAATCTCCGCCGCTGAAAAGACCTTTCATACAGGAAAGGTCTACCCCGTCCATATCCTTGTTTCGGAGAATTGCCTCAAACAAGGTGGGAACACCTGCCATATAATTAGGCTTCTGTTTCTTGAACAAGGACGGAAATTCCTTGGGATTTATCTGCGGAATAAGCACACATTTTGCACCTGCAGAGAGCATTGTATGTATGCCTACACCCAGACCAAAGCCGTGAAATACCGGCATTATGGAAAGCATTACATCGCCGGGCTTAAGGCACTGCGCCATAGCTTCAGTCTGCATTGCAAGAGCATTGAAATTAAGATTGGTAAGGAGAATACCCTTTGAAGTACCCGTTGTTCCGCCGCTGAAAAGAATTGCCGCGGAATCATCACCTTTGCCTACGTCAACAATATCTTCGGTACAGTATTTGGCATTTTCCATAAACTGCTGCCACGAAATTGTCCAGTGGGATTCCTCTACATTCGGCTCGTGACCTACAAATTTATACAAAAAGCTCTTTACTGTGGGAAGTGCTTCACCGATTTTTGCAACGATTACTTTTTCAAGCTGAGTTCTGCCCTTTATCGCTTCAAACTTGTTATAAAAACGGCTGAGAGTTATTGCTATGCGGCTTTTACTCTCATTTATGTAAAACATAATTTCGTTCTCTGCAGAAAGCGGATGCACCATGCTTGCAACAGCACCGATTTTATTGATTGCATAAAACATGATTACTGCCTGAGGAATATTGGGAAGGCATATTGTTACTGCATCTCCCTTTTTTATCCCCTCCTGCCTCAGTGCCTTAGCACAGGTGTCTACATCCCTAATAAACTCGCGGTATGTAGAGCTTTTGCCCATAAAATCATAAGCAATATATTCAGGATATTTCTCTCCTGCATTTTCAACCATTTTATAAAGAGATATATCGGGGTAATCCAAAGTATGCGGTGTAGTCCCGTAGAATTTAAACCATTTTGCTTCAGAATTCAAAGTCAATTTCCTCCCCTAATGTTTTGTCGAGCAACTGCGGATTTTTAAACAGATGCTTTATGAGTTTAAGACTGCGTGCAAAATAAAATCCGTCCGCAATTCGCTCATCTAAAGTAACGCCTATACTCATAACGTCACGCACCTGAGATAATCCGTTTTCATCAATCACGTTTTCCTTATGTACCTCACCGATAGTTATAACAACACCGTTTGTTCCGAAATTGTTAAGATGGTGATATACCGCATCACACTTGATACTTCCGAGATTTGAAAGAAGCACGCTGCAGTAATTTATATCCACACTGCTGAACGCCTTGGGCATAAAGCCGTGAGAATCGGCAAAATTCATAAACCACATAAAAAGATTCATAAACCACTTGGGGAATTTCTTGACAATATTTAAGATATTGTCAACGCTTCTTCCGCTGTTTTCTTTTTTTGCCTCTTTCACGTGGGGTGTAAGTCTGTCGGTTATTGCACAGAGGTTTTCATCATCCTTGGGCTTGTATATCATAAGGGATTCCTCTGCATGGTCCTCAAACTTTTTCTTTATTGTAAAGCCAAGGGAAATGTCGTGGCGCATATAATAACGCTTTCCAGAAATGTAACGGTTTAAAAGGGGACGCATCTTCACCGTTCGTGCAACGGCAGCAATTACACAATGGAAAATTGTTACCTTTCTTTCCCCTGACAAATTTTTCTCTTTTATGTAAGAAAGAAGCTCCGTAACATCTATTTTCTCGTTGATATAAACCTCCGCATCGGTCCTCTTCGGCATAAGATATGCCATATAATGATGAACACCGTCTATATTACGTATACGGTAGGCATCATACCTGTCTCCCCATTTTCTCATTTTTATCCCTCCGAATATCAAACATCTCGTTAATTATAACAGGATTTTACAAATATTTCAACATTAAAACATTATTTTACATTTTTTACTGTTCGGATAAGGATACTAAATTGGGTTTTCCGATATAGTTCAGGTTGTATTTTCCGATAAGCTTCTGTATCTTTTTCTCCGATTCTCTGTCACCTGCTGCATCGGCACTGTGGGCATCAAGTCCTATTGTAACAGGACAGCCCACCTCACCTGCTATTTTCCAGAATCTCTCGGCAGGATAAATCCTGTCCTCCCTAATCCCCTGACAATTAATTTCAAGGGGCGTATTTGTCCTTTTTGATGCTATGCAAAGCTTACGCATTTCCCTTTCATAAAGAGATTCGTCACCGAGATAGTTTATCATATCTGGATGTGCCACATAGGTGAAAACACCGCTTTCCATAGCCGTGATGACCTCCTTGACATAGTTTATGAGGTCTTCATCGGTAGCTTTACCGTTTATTACGTGGTAGCCTCCCGTAAAAATTCCCTTCATATAATGCTGACCGAGAATAAGATACTCAGCCCCAAGGCTTCTTACAAAAGTCAGCATATCGTGAAATTTGTCAGGATAGTATTCCATTTCAAAACCAATTTTTATATCTATCTTATTCTTATAAAGCTCTCTCAGTCTGCGGATTGAAGCAACATACTCCCTTGCCTCGGTGCTTGTCATTCTTTTTCCTGTGGCTTTGTCATCAGCAAAAAAGTAAGGAGCGTGGTCAGAAAATCCCATATGGATAATTCCGCTTTCTATGGCTTTCTGTATATATTCTGCTATTTCGCCCGTTGCATGGCCGCAAAAGGCTGTATGTGTATGGTAATTATAATTCACCGTTATCAGCTTCTTCCTTGATTTTTTTAATGATTTCAGGACATTTCTTTACTATATAATGGTATCCGTCTTTACTGTGGGGAATCGTACAACTGCTGCAATCCTTTATCCCGTCCTCAGTGTAAGTAAAGTTACCGCCGCACTCTCTACCCAACGAATAGAGAGGACAAAAGCAGAAAAGACAGTTAAAATCCTCCCCATTGGTTTTGTGGCAGGGGTAATATTCGCAATCTTTATTTTGAAAGTAGGCATAGTTATTTTTCATAATTTACTCCCATGTGATACTTACATATTATTATACAACCTCAGCAAAGAAAATTCAAGCAGAAACACATTTTACATCGGAGGTTAAAACTTTTTTGAAAGTTTTTAAAAAAACCTCTTGACAAACTGATATAAAACAAGTATAATATGTCAAGTCAGCGGATAACAAGCGTGTTAACGCATCGGCATCTGACGTGACGACATATCCGGCCCGGTAGTTCAGTTGGTTAGAACGCCAGCCTGTCACGCTGGAGGTCGAGGGTTCGAGCCCCTTCCGGGTCGCCAATTTTGCTGCCCTAGCTCAGTTGGCAGAGCACTTCCTTGGTAAGGAAGAGGTCGGCAGTTCGAATCTGCTGGGCAGCTCCATATTTGTGCCATTAGCTCAGTTGGTAGAGCACCTGACTCTTAATCAGGGTGTCCAGGGTTCGAGTCCCTGATGGCGCACCATAAAGAGTAACACTTACTTCGGTAGGTGTTATTTTTTTGTGTTCGTAATTTCACCTTGGCTCTTTCCATCGCACCATCCTAACGGCGGCTTCAAAACCGCATTATTATG
>JAZUPX010000010.1:0-15560 GCA_045605405.1 Clostridia bacterium | reverse complement strand
TGTGCCTACGCTCAGACCTCCTACCAATGCAATAGCAAGAGGTTGCATCATAACGCCGCCGCCTGAGGAATCAAGTGCCATGGGCAGGAATCCAAGTATAGAGGTAAGAGATGTCATTAATATTGGTCTCATTCTTACAAGACCAGCATTTACAACCTGTTCCTTTATAGGTAATTCCGGATGCTCTTTCTTTTGGTCATTAATAAACTCAATAAGCACTATGGCATTATTTACAATAATACCTATAAGCATCAGGACACCGATACAGCTTATAACGGAAAGCGGAGAGTTTGAAATTACAAGCCCCAGCACAACACCTATTATCGCCAAGGGCAATGTACAAAGAATTATAAAAGGATGAATAAGATTTTCAAACTGAGCTGCCATTACCATATACATCAGCAGGATACCAAGCAAAATTGCAATGAGAAGAGATGACATTGCTTCAATCATCATTTCATATGCTCCGGCATTTTCCTGAGAAACGCCCTCTACCGTTCCTAATTCCGCTTTTAGTTTATCATTAAACTTATTGGTCACAGTACCTAAATCTGTTCCGTGAAGCTTACCGGTAAGGGTTACTACCCTCTTTTGATTAATTCTGGTAAGCGTTGTCTGACCTTGTTCAATGTAAATATCCGCAATATCAGAAAGTTTCACCCACTGTCCGATTGGTGATTTTATCTGCAGATTTTTTAACTGCTCGTAATTTTTAACATAATCGTCAGGGTAAGTCACCCTTATATCATATTCAAAGCCCTTTTCCGTAAATTCTGAAGCTTTTGTTCCGTTCAGGGCATAGCTGACAAGAGTTGATGCGTAGGATGTGTTGATTCCGTACCGTGCTGCACGAGATTTATCAAGTTCGACACGCACCTCCGCCTTTGTATCGCCTACCGAAGTTTCTGTTTCAGTAACTCCGTCAATATCACCAAGAATGCTTCTGGCTTTCAGCACATACTCTTCAAGCAAAGCAGGGTCATTCGCTGTGAATCGGAATGAAACCTCATCCGAAGACATTGACATTGTCTGATTGGATGCCTCTATGGAAATTTCAGCACCGGCAATATCTGACAAAAGCCTGCGAACCTCCTGGACTGCATCTGCGGTTGAATTTTTCCTCTTCTCCGACAAAGTAATAGTTATTGTTGCCTGGTTAGAGCTTGATGCGCCGAGCATTGACATCATACCTCCCGAACCTACATTTGAAGAAATTGTTTCAACATCTTTATAGCTTTTAAGTTTTTCTTCTACCTGTTTTATAAGGTTATCGGTGGTTTCAAGCTGTGTGCCCTGAGGAAGCTCTGCCGTTACTGTAATTGTACCTTCGTCGCTTGAGGGCATAAGTGTCATACCTTTCATAAAGAGGACCACCAGACTAAGAACAAAGACTATGATAACGCCTTTGACAAACTTTCTTCTATGCGACAGCAAATACCGCAAAAGCTTTTCGTACTTACCGTAAAGATAGTTCATCATATTATCAAACGGGTCAAGAACAAAACCAAACAGCAGATTTCGTTTTCCGACATTTTCTACTTTAGAAGAAAGCATTGGGACAATCAGAATTGTTGCAAGCAAGGATGCAATCTGTGAAAATACAATAGCAAATGCCAGTTGTTTGAACATAACTGTCATCATATTATCAAGGAACAAAATCGGAACATAAACGATACAGGTTGTCAGTACGGATGCAATAATAGCACCAAGCACCTCACCCGTTCCCTTAACCGCACCTGTTTTTGCATCTTCGCCGAGGGAAATTCTCCGCCTGAAAATGTTTTCAAGCACAACTACGGAGTTGTCAACCAGCATACCTATACCAAGTGCAAGCCCGCCGAGGGAAACGATATTAAGAGTCATTCCTGAAATAAACATACCTATAAATGTGGTTATAACGGATATAGGCATGGAAACACCTATTACAAGTGCATTTCTTCCGTTTCCGAGGAAAAGGAAAAGAATTATAATCGCAAGCAATCCGCCTATTATTGCACTCTGTGCAACGGAAGCAATTGAGTCTTCAATATAGCTTGCCTGTTCCATTGTTATATTGTATTGGAATGACGGGTACTGCTTTTTTATTTCTTTAAGGGTATCCAGAACATTATTTACTACATCAACTGTGTTTGCATCAGACTCACTGCTGACGGATACCGATATGGAATTTTCTCCGTTAATTCTTGTTATGGTGGATTTATCACTATAAGTATCGTTGATATTTGCAATATCTCTTATGTAAATAATCTGTCCCTGTGATGTGGTGAGCGGTACTAAACCAATATCCGATATTTTTTTAAATTCGCCCATCATACGCACTGCAAGGTCTTTCTTCCCCGATTCGGTATTTCCTGCAGGGAGGTTATTGTTTTGTCCTGCAACGGATGTGACAATATCGGAAAAAGACATATTGTAGCCATACATTTTTTCGGGACTTACTTCTATTTCTATAACCCTATCCTGACCACCGCTTATGTTTACAGATGCTACACCGCCTGCAGATTTCAGACGGTTTTCAACATTGTTTTCCACAAACTTTTTTGTCTGTATAAGGTCGTAACCCTCATATGATACAGACATCATTACAGAAGCCATTGAGTTCATATCCAGCTTCAGCACCGTAGGTTCCGAAGCATCTTCGGGAAGCATTGCCGAAATCATATCAATATTATTCTCTATGGTACTCACTGCTTCGTCAATATCGGTGTCGTTAGTAAACTGTACCATAGTAATTGACATACCTTCCATTGACTGACTCTGCATAGTGTCAAGTCCCGATACAGACGCAACTGCTTCTTCAACAGGAACTGTAATAAGATTTTCAATTTCTTCCGAGCCTACATTCTGATAGTTGGTAAGAATAACTGCCATTTTTAAATCCATTTCAGGCATTGCCTCAATCGGAAGCATTGAAAGGGAATATGTTCCCAAAACAACCATAATTAAAATTACCATTGTAACAGCAATAGGCCTTTTTACTGATAATTCATGTAATTTCATTAACCTGCGCCCCTTACTCTACAACTTTGATTTTACTGTTTTCATCACTGAGATACTCTTTACCTGAAACAATGACCTTGTCGCCCTCTTTAACGCCTTTCAGGATTTCTGTGTATTCTTCGGTAATAATTCCCGGTACAACTTCCTTTTTAACTGCCGTAGTATCATCAGCAACAAAAATATACTTCTGTCCGTTTTCATCCTCCATTATAGCATCTGAAGGAATTACAAGAGCGTCTACCGCATCACTAAGTGTAAGGGTTATGTCTGCAAACATACCGTCTTTTAAAACATCCTCAGGGTTGTCTATTGTTATACTTACATTATACATACCTGTCTGCGGATTTTTAGTCGGGCTTGCAATTGTAACAACGCCCTCCACAGAAGTGTCTATGGATTTAACATTCACAATTGCCTTTGCACCTACACTTACCTTTGAAATAACAGATTCGGCAACATTTATCTGTGCATTTACTGTTGCCGTATTCTTTATTGAGAAAAGTTCCACTCCCGGAGATGCCATTTGTCCTACATTGGTATTTTTCGTTGAAACATACCCCGAAATAGGTGCGTAAACAGTTGTATAACCAAGGGAGTTTTCAGCAGCTTCAAGGGCAGCCCTTGCACTGTTTAGACCGGACTGTTCTTTCGCTGAATTGAGATTAATTTTTGCATTTTCAAATCTGGTTACTGCCGTATCATACGCAAGCTTACTGATTGCACCGTTGTCATAGAGGACTTTCTGATTGTCACAGTTAATCTTTGCGTTGTTATATTCAATCTGTGCTGTGTCAATAAGTGCTTTTGACTGTGAAAGAACAGATAAATATGCAGTATTTGCCTGATTATATTGAGTAAGGTAATCAGTCTTGTCGAGCTGCATAAGAATATCTCCTGCGTTTACATAATCACCGATTTCACAGTATACAGATTCCACAACCCCGCTAACCTTTACAGAAACACTTGTAGACTCTGCTGCTTTTAATTCACCTGTATATGTGGCTGTCTCCTCTATTGTCTGAGTTTTGACCTGAGACACAGTAACATTTGTACTTGCTGCACTTGTCGGCACGTCATCAGGCTTTCCGCATCCGCTTACTGACAGAATGACAGCAACAAGAATTATAAAAGTCAGGATTTTTTTAGCAATACTCAATTTAAACATTCCCTTTCCAAACATTTTGTCATTAAATACCAAGACCGATAGCTATTTCGTAATTATATTTTTCAACCGCTAACTTGTACGTTAATTTCGCATTGTCAAGCTGTATTTTGGAGCTTGTTGCAAGATTCATACTTGAAATAAGCTGTTCATTGGTTATCATACCTATATCGTACTGTATAACAGATATATCATATTCCTGCTGTCTTATAGAATAATTTTCTTCAGCCAGTTTAAGAGCATCATAAGCATCAAGAACTGCGTTATATGTACTGTTTATAAAAATATCGGTTTGTCTTACGGCATTTTTATAATTTGTTTCAGCACTGAGCTTCGACTGAACTGCGTCAGAATGCTGTGCTGATGTCTGCCCCAATAAAGCCGTTACATTTGTGTACTTTTCCGCCTGAGAATAAACTGACTTAAGTTGGTACAAGTCAAGTCTGTTATCAATCGCCTTTTCAGTATCTTCTGTAAGACTTGCTTTAAATTCTTCATAAACAATCTCGTCAGTAAGGACAAACAAAGCATCAGTTTCCTCAACAAACAAGCTTGTTGCAAAAGATTTTGTTGCCAATTTAAGGTTTCTTTCGTTTTTATCAAGCTGTGCTTTTGTATCATTTACTGAGTAACCGGCTTTATTAACATCAAGCTGAGACACCATTCCCAATGAAAACTGCAGGTCTATGCTTTTCTTGTTTTTAAGTGCAAGCTCATATGCAGTCCTTGTTGTTTCCACCATATCTTCAGCCAGTTTAACATTATAATAAGACTGAGTTATAAGATATGCGGTCTTACACTCATACTGAAACTTGGAACGTTTTATGGTTTCTTTTCCGATTTTTGCCTGTTCTATATAATAACCTTGCTTAACAGCAACATTTGCAAGTCCCGCAGGAAGCCGGATTGCCCCCGTGAGTTCCCTCTGGTCCTTATATGCTTTATCAAGCTGTTTTTGGGCATTGAGCTCCGCTGAATCAAAATTTTTATAAGCAGGGTCGTTTGCAAGTGCCAACTTAATTGCTTCATCAAGCGTCAGAACATATGTACTTGAATCAGCTCCCTCTGCAAAAGCAAAACTTCCCGAAGAAATCAGAACAGCAAGCACCAGCAAAACCGACAATAATTTCTTTTTCATTTTATCTGTCCTTTCCTCAATAATAATAAAACGAACACTTAGTTATTATACATTATATAATATTTATTTCAAGAACAAGTATTTCTTTTTTACAAAATGTTCACAATGTTTCCAAAAAAGGAAACTGCATCGACAAGTGTCAATGCAGTTATATGTTTATTTAGAAATATTTACAATTTCATACTGTATTACGCCCATAGGTGCTTCTACAGAAACGGTTTCTCCTGCCTTGTGTCCCAAAAGTGCACTTCCGACAGGTGATTCGTCGGAAATTTTGCCTTTCATGGGGTCTGCTTCGGTGGAGCCTACAAGGAAGTATTCAGTAACTTCGTCGTCCTCCAAATCCTTAACAGTTACCTTTGAACCGATTGAAACAACATCTGTTGCAATGCCGTCTTCGTCAATGATTTCGGCATTTTTAAGCATATTCTCAATCTCTGCAATTCTTGCTTCGATTTCTGCCTGCTCATTCTTTGCTTCGTCGTATTCACTGTTTTCTGACAAATCGCCGAAAGACTTTGCAACCTTAAGTGCTGCTGTATTTTCCTTTCTTCTGACATTTTTCAGATTGTCAAGTTCATCTTGTAATTTCGCCAAGCCCTCGCTTGTAAGTAATACTTTCTTTGCCATTACAGCTACCTCTTTTCATTTTATCCTTTATATCTTTTTCTTAAAACACTCATTATATTATAGTATTAAATTGCATTCGTGTCAAGCAAAAAAATTTCATCAGGTATTATATTTATATCTACGGCAGTCTTTTCATCTGGAAGAATATTCATCAGACCGTAAAGGTCTAATCCGGGAACACCGTTCCACAGACTCACAATTCCTGATAATCTTTCATCAGACATCAAAATATTTCTGATATTTATTATATTAGTTTTATTTTCAATGATATTCGTTAAATCGAGTACAGGAGAATTAAAATTTTCAGGCAACGGATTTTCAGAAACCCTTACCAATAGTTTTCCTTTCCCCTGCATGGTATCAGTACCGTTATACCACCTTATAACAGAGCCGTATTTAAAATATATTTCGTCTGCAATTTTTCTGTCTTTATTTTCTGAAATAACAGTAAACAGTTTTCCGCTGTTCACAAGTGCCGGAACAATTAAATTCAAACTTTCAGGCTGTGCCATAATATATATTTCCTCATAAGGAAGGTCAATAAAATACTTTGCCGCAATTAATCGGCAGATTTTGTCAATTACAGGTATTGCTGTATAATATGAAGTATTGGCATATGGTTTAACTAACCCCGCAAGCATAGTCATATTTTTAATCCGGTTACTAATTATTATATTTTCATTTGAAAAACTTTTTATTTTTTTAAGAAATCTTTTTCTGTTAGGAATGGTTAATTCTGAGAATCCGTCAAATCTCTCAAACTGAAAACCGGATTTCTTAAATCTTTTTCTTTCACTTATATTAAGTATTACTCCCTGGCACAAAAAATCACTCCTTTTCAGAAATATTTTATTCTGCAAAAGGAGCGATTATATCATTTAACCGTAATATTATTTTTAATGGTATTAAATCTCACATCACCTATACCGTTAACCTCTTTTAAATCTTCAATTTTACTGAAAGGACCGTTTTCTGTCCTGTAATCAATAATCTCCACCGCCAAGGATTCCGATATTCCTTCCAGTTTACATAGACGGTATAAATCAGCTGTATTAATATTGACAGGCTGATCTTCTTCATACCCATCATTTTCTTCAGCAAAGGGAACTATTATTTCTTCACCGTCAACCAGAATTCTCGCAATATTAATCTCAAAAAGGTCAGCATTTTTAAGCTCACCTCCTGCTGCAGCAATGGCATCCTTAATCCTCTTACCATATTCGAGTTCATAATAACCGGGAGCATTAACTGCACCTTTCACGTGCACGGCAACTATCTTTTTGATATTCTCCGTCCTACTGCAACTCTGTGATATAACAATAATTACTATCGCAATCAATATAAATACGTAAAAAACTATGTCACTTAACAGCGACTTTTCCTTCATCGCCCAACTCTCCTTTTGTATATACAAGTGCTTTGTCTGCAAGGTCATTAATTTCCTTTTTTACATCAAGGTTCTCAGTTAATTGAGCTATATTCACTATTTCCTCATATGCGCGCTTTGTTTCGCTGCTTCCTTTTGGATTGCTTACTATAATTTCATAAAGAACCTTTGTCATAGATAAATTGTATTTATCATTAACTGCTGATTTCTTAAGAATCTCCCTATATTGACCAACTGATTCATTAAAGTTACCACATGCAAAGTGAATTTCTGCCTTTTTCTCGTAGTTATCAAGGTTATCCCTGTCATTTTTTATAGCTTTATCAATCAATTTTAAGGCATCATCACTTACAGAATGAAGAAGTGTCCCGTCATTTTTCGCACATACTGCAGCCATCCGACTGCTCCTGCTGTCGAACACATCAATATTTGAAACTATTTTATATGTTTCATAAGCCGTTACATATCTGCCGTTTTCAAAATCTTTATCGGCACTCATTTCCATAAAAGAAAGAACTGCTAAGGATGCAGTTATAATCAGCACAAGAGACATAATATTTACAAATCTTTTAATATGTCCTTTTTTTAACTGCAGTTTCAAATTTAAATCTGCACAGGATTCGTTATAGGTGCTTAGCCCCATTACAAGAATTACTGTTGCAAATGACTGTCCAAAAGGCAACAGCAGTAATGTTATTAAGCAAAGAATTCCTATTGCACTTTCTGTATTTTTAAGCTTTATAAACGCTCTTACAGACCGTATAATAAGCACAAGGCAGGACAGCACTCCAAATATTCCCGATGACGAAAAAAGATATAAAAACAATCCAGTTCCTGTCTGTTCAATTTGCGGATAATTTGTAAAGGTATCTTTTGCACTGAGGAATCCTCCCCCCGCTCCAAAAGGATGTTTTAAGGCAAATGAGAACACATCTGCAAAGACAGTTCCTTTTTCACCGGCAAGAGCAATAATAAGTGTTCCAATAAAATAAAATACAATAACAACCAAAGCAAAAGCTGTATATTTCTTTGAATTATTGCTGTTTTTCTTCAAAAATACGTTTTTAAGTATCAACAACAGAGAAAATGCAACTGCAAACATCCATGCCATACAGCTTTTTGTCATTAACAGACAAAAGGCCATCAATATCAGAGAAAATGAAATCAAAAATTTTCTGAATTTGGAGTTTCCTTTATACAATGATACTGTGCAGGCAATACTGATTACTATAAATATTCCTGAAAAGTCGCCTGATATTAACCCTCTTGTAAAGCCGTCATTACCCGCAACAGGAACAACTACGGTTATCCAGTAAATTATATTGTACAGGCAATATGTAATTCCGGATATACTTATGAGATATGCGATTCGTCTTTTAAAAGAATCACCGGTGTTTTCAATAAAGTATTCTTTAAAAAGAGATGTCAGCACACACACTATACCTATCGCAAAAAGATACACAAAATGTCCCGATATGTTACTTATCCATAAAAGTGAAATCAACCCAAAAGCAATCAGTAATATGTATACTGTATGCTTGAGGGAAAGGATAATTCTTTCATTTGCTTTTATCCTGAGAAGCATCAAAAATGCAGATATAGTAAAGGTAAGATAAACCGCACCTTTTAAAGACAGCAGACTCAAAAAAGACGGAACTGTCACAATTAATACTGCAACAAAAATCTGTATAAAAGCCAGACTTTTTTGCTTGGTTATGTTAAATAGCATATTACACCACTTCTAATAATTATTTTGCTTCCAAATGGCTTCTGTCCACCAACGCGGAAATTTCGTCCGCGAAGCTTCGTATTTCCGAAAGCTTTTCCTTGCGTGCATACATCAGATACTCTATATTTCCCTCTGGGCCCCGAATAGGAGAAAACTCAAGTCCGAGGACATTGAATCCGTTGTTCTGTGCAAATTCGGTAACTGTTTCTATAACCTCACGGTGAACTTCAGGGTCTCTTACAACGCCTTTCTTCCCTACCTTTTCTCTGCCTGCTTCAAACTGAGGCTTAATAAGGGCTACAAGCTCTCCCCCGTCTTTCAGAAGTGCACACACCACAGGAAGAACAAGCTTCAGGGAAATAAAGGAAACATCAATGGATGCAAAATCAAGCTCTTCACCAATAGTTTCACTTGTCACATATCTGATGTTTGTGCGTTCCATATTAACAACACGTTCATCTGTTCTGAGCTTCCACGCAAGCTGACCGTACCCCACGTCAACCGAATAAACCTTGACTGCACCGTTTTGCAGCATACAATCAGTAAATCCGCCCGTAGAAGCCCCTATATCCATTGCAACGCATCCCTCAAGAGAAATAGGAAATGACGACATAGCTTTTTCGAGTTTTAATCCTCCGCGGCTTACATATTTCAAAGTTTCTCCGCGAAGCTCCACTTTATCCTTTTCTCCCACCTGGTCGCCTGCTTTATCCGCTTTTTGATTATTTACGTAAACCTTGCCCTCCATTATCAGGCTTTTTGCAAGGTCACGGCCTGAAACCAGACCGTTTTCAACTAAATATACATCAAGTCTTTGCTTCAAAATTTCAGCATCCTTTCTATATCCAAAGCTATCTGTTCGGGAGTGTATCCGTATTTTTCATTCAAACCGGAAATCGATGCGTGAGTAATATACTCGTCATTAATTGCTTTAATCTGCATTTTAATATCAAAACTGCGAAGCTTAAGTTCTGCGGCAATCATTTCACCCATACCGCCACGCCGCATATTTTCTTCTATGCTGAATATTGCCCCCGTCTTTAGTGCGCTGTCAAAAACGGTATCATAGTCCATAGGCTTTATAGTCCTGACATCAATAATTTCTGCATGAATACCCTTCTTTTCCAGAAGTTCAGCCGATTTAAGAGCAAGACAGACACTCTGTCCCTCTGCAACAATTGTAATATTTTCACCTTTACGAATTACAGAAGCTTTTGAAAGTATGAAATCACCATTATCAAAATCTAAGTAACATCTTCCTCTGGGGTATCTTATTGCAATAGGACCTTTATAATTTTTTATTGCATACTCGAGCATCTTCTCAAGCTCTGAATAAGACGACGGAGAAAGGAGAGTCATATTTGGTATGGTGGTCAAATACGAAATATCAAAAACGCCCTGATGTGTTGCACCGTCCCCACCTACAAGACCTGCTCTGTCTATAGCAAATACAGTGTGGTTATTTCCAAGTGCAATATCATGAATAAGATTATCATAAGCTCTTTGCAAAAATGTAGAATAAATTGCAACAACGGGGATTCCTCCGCCGATTGAAATTCCGCCTGCAAAGGTTACGGCATGTCCCTCCGCTATGCCAACATCAAATATCCTATCCGGAAATTTTTCACCAAACTTTACAAGACCGCTGCCTGGAATCATCGCAGGAGTAATCGCTACAATTTTATCATTTCTTTCTGCAAGGTCACAAAGCTTATTCCCGAACACCTCCGAGTATGAGCCTATTTTACTTGCAATTTCACCGGTTTCCTTTTCAAAGGGTCCTACACCGTGAAATTTCTGGGGCATTTTTTCTGCAGGCTCATAACCTTTGCCCTTTTTTGTAATTACATGGACAAGCACCGGCTCGTCCAATAAAAGTGCTCTGCGGAATAAATCTTCCATATCATTGATATTATGTCCGTTTACAGGACCCAGATAGGTTATACCAAACTGTTCGAAAAGCATATTCGGTTCTACTGCAGACTTGACAAGTCTTTTAACTTTACGCAAAAATTCAAGAGTTCTTTTTCCACCATTTTTTTGACTGAGCTTTTCTACAATTTTACGTTTAGAAGAAGTGTATTTCTTATTGGTTCTTGCCTTTGATAAAAATGCAGAAAAGGAACCCACATTCTCGGAAATTGACATCTCATTATCATTGAGAATAATAAGCATTTTCGATTTAAGGTTGCCTATATTGTTTATTGCCTCGAACGCAAGACCTCCGGTGAATGAACCGTCACCGATAACAGCTGCAATATTATAATTTTCGCCGTTTAACTTCCTCATTTCAGCAAGACCAGCTGCGGTAGAAAGGGATGTTGATGCATGTCCCGTATATGAACAGTCGTACTCACTTTCTTTTGGGTTGCAAAATCCGCTGATACCGTTAAGCTGCCTTATAGACTCTAACTCTTTTCCCCTGCCTGTAAGAATTTTGTGAACATAGGATTGATGCCCTACATCCCAAACTATTTTATCCTCCGGACAGTTAAAAACACGGTGAAGTGCTACTGTGAGCTCCACAACTCCGAGATTGCTGGCTAAGTGTCCTCCGTTATGGGAAACACTGTTTATAAGATGGTGTCTTATTTCCTCACACAAGACGGATAACTGTTCTGTATTAAGTTTTTTTATGTCTGCCGGTTTTTCAATTTTATCGACATATCTGTACATAAATTCACTCCGTTCTCCATCTTCAGTACAAAGGAAAACAACTCAGTTTTTCCTTAATTTTTCTGCCAGTTCACCGTCGGGCTTAACGAAAGCAGTATTATAACCCTCGTATATAACCATACCTGCTTTTGCTCCATTAGGCTTTCTTACGTGACTGACCGGACAATAATCTACCTCTACATATTGGGAATTCTTTCCCTTGGAATAAAACGCCGCTATTGATGCCGCAGTTTCTATAACATCGTTTGGAAATTCCTCGCCTATATACTTTACAAGGGTGTGAGAGCCTGCTATATTCTTTGTATGAAGCCACAGGTCACGGCTTCTGCTCATCCTTAGAGTCAGCATATCGTTCTGAATGTTATTTCTGCCTACATAGATTGTATATCCGTTATATTCAAATTCCATCGGTTTTCCTGCAGTTTGATTTTTGGTCTTTTTTCCTTTGCTGTTTTCTGTCTTGATGTATCCGCACAAGGATAATTCCAAGCGTATCTCCGCAAGATGCTGAGGTGTCTGTGCATTTGACAGGCTGTATAATACCGACTCAAGATACTCAATTTCCTTAACTGTTAACGCAATTTGCTCAGTTGCATAAATTTCCGTGTTTTTTGCTTTTTTATATTTGTTATAATACCTTGTGGCATTTTGTGACGGAGTAAGTCTTTCATCAAGCAAAATATCTATGGTTTTTCCACCGTCATAAAAATTTTCTGCAGTAAGCAATATGTCACCCTTTGTAATACGATATATATTTGCAGTAATTAAATCACCGCAAATTTTAAGATATTCTCTGTTTTCCGCCTCTTTAAGTTCCTTTTGTAGAATGTTTAATTTCTTCTCTGCACGGTGGAGATTATTTGTAATTACTTTGGTAATAGCAGCACTTCTGTCATTCATACGTGCTGACATATCACGCATAAAATAATATTCGCAAGCCGCTTTATTAACGGAATGTGCCAGAACAGTTCTTACGCCATCCTCATATTGTTTAATAATAAAGGGCGCAAAATCCAGCACTTTTTTCCCATCAACGGAATAAAGAATGCATGGGGTAAATTCGAAATTTCTTGCCTTTTCAAACATATTTAATAATTCGTCGGCAATTTTTTCGATATCATTTTCTAAAAGCTCGCCCACATAAAGCCTTGCGTTATTACAGGCACGGTAAACACATTCAGAGGCAAGAAGAGGGCTGATTCCCATAACTGAATCAGTAATCGCGCGGTCTGTTTCACGCCCCTCGGGAGCGTTCTTCAATACATATACATAGTCTTCCTTGCTTGCAGTTTCGGGGTTAAGCCGTCCCGTTTCAGGCGGCATAATATATTTTAGTCCTGGAAGAATATTTCTTTTAGAGCTCACCGTCAAGTCAATATGCTTTACAGAATCAATAATTCTTTCTTCTTCATCCAGAAATATAATATTGCTGTTACGTCCCATGGTTTCACAGATGAGATGCCGTACTGTTAAATCACCCAATTCATTACGGCAGGAAATTGTTATGTCCACAGCCCTCTCAAAGCCAAGGCGGAAAATACTTTCAATCTTCCCCCCGAGAAGATGCTTTCTGAGAAGCATACAAAACATCGGCGGTGCAGCAGGATTTTCCTTGCTTTCATCCACAAGGTGAATACGGGAATGTGCACTTCCGGCACTTATAACAAGCTTCTTTAAACCTGTGCTGCTTTTCACAACAAGCAAAAGCTCGTCACGCTCGGGCTGATGTATTTTCTCTATTTTTGCACCACACAGCATAGTATTTAGTTCGTTTGCTATCGCTCCGAGAGCTATTGCATCAAGAGGCATACATATCTCCCCAGTTTAAAAGTAGTTTTTAAATTATAGCATATAAATTGCAGATTTGCAACAATTTAAACTAATAAATATTTTCATTGATTAAATAACAGATAGGTGATATAATTCTTTATAGAAAGAAGGTTGATATACAATGAAAAAACTGACAGCAATATTAACAGCATTAATAATAGTATTTTCTGCATTCGGTGCTTTCGCTGTAAATGTAGATGATGCATACAATGAATTTAAATCCAAGCATTCAGAATTTATAAAATCACTTACTGACAACAATATTTCAGAAGCAACCCTTAAGAATTTTATAAAAGATATTGACAATTATCTTACTGAAATGAACAAAATTACAACAGTTACCAAAAACAATTTTGAAAAATGTGCAATGGATGCGATTATGGATGTTTCTTCCCGTGAGAAATATTATGCACTTCAGGATACTTTGCTGATTCTCTACCCCGATGCTATTAAGTCAGCTGTAACAGAAAATAAGGTTTCTTCTGAATTTAAACCACTTGTAGAAACCGTAAAGGCTATATATTTTGGGGGAAATAACGGAGGTTCCGGTGGTGGAGGTGGTGAAAGTTCTGATGATAAAGATGATGTTATTATCCCGCAACCTATCGTTTCTTTTACCGACATCAAGTCTTCACATTGGGCATATGACTCCGTTATCTACCTTTCTGAGAAATTCATTCTAAACGGTTATTTTGACGGCACTTTTAAGCCCGAAAACAATATAACAAGGGCTGAATTTGCAAAAATCATAGTTTCCGCAACAGGCTCCATTGACCCCTATGCATTATCTTCCTTTAAGGATATTAATAAAGATGAATGGTATTATTCTTATGTTTCCACAGCATACAGCATGGGATACATTACAGGATATCCCGACGGAAGTTTTCGTCCAAACGATAATATAACCAGAGCTGATATATGCACAATTGTAAACAGGGTTCTTAAAGCTGAAAAATCTTCTTCTGCAACAAAATTTAAGGACGACAGTTTAATTCCCTCATATGCAAAAGATGCTGTTTACGCCCTTAATTCAAAAGGAATTATCAATGGATATCAGGACGGTACATTTTCACCTTTGACCTTTGCAACAAGAGCACAGACAGCAAAAATAATCTATGGCGCATTCTTTATAGCCGAGGAGTGAAATTTATGACAAATTATCCTACACCTCACATAAATGCAAAACCTGACGATTTTGCAGAAACAGTCCTTATGCCGGGAGACCCTTTAAGAAGCGAATTTATTGCAAAAAACATGCTGGAGAATGCTGTTCTTGTAAACAATGTCCGCGGAATTAACGGATATACAGGCACTTACAAAGGCAACAAGATTTCTGTAATGGCAAGCGGAATGGGTATGCCATCGATTGGAATATACAGTTACGAGCTTTTCAATTTTTTTGAAGTAAATAATATAATCCGCGTAGGAACGGCAGGTGCACTTGACAAGAACATAAATATAAAGGATATTGTCCTTGCAATTGGTGCTTCAACAAATTCCGCATATGCTTCACAGTTTAAATTAAACGGAACTTTCAGCGCAACGGCATCTTATGACCTGCTCAGTCTTGCTCACAAGGAAATCGTCAGAAAAAATGTTGCCTGCCACATTGGAAATGTTCTCTCTTCCGATAATTTCTATAATGCAGATACTACCGCCAATGAGAAATGGATAGAGATGGGAATTAAATGTATTGAAATGGAAGCCGCTGCACTTTATATGAATGCGGCACGCGCAAAGAAAAATGCACTCGCAATTCTGACAATATCAGATAACATTATAACAGGAGAAGCTACAACATCTGCGGAAAGACAAACTGCATTTACAGATATGATGGAAATAGCCCTTGAAACGGCTATAAAAATATGAGGTTGGGATTCCCAACCTCATATTTTTATACTTACATCACCTGAACTTAAGTTTTCAATTTCTCCGTTCTCTTTTTTCACCATAAGTGAATAATCATCATTTATATCAACTGCAACTGCCTGTTCTTCTTCCCCGTTTC
>JAZUPX010000009.1:0-6232 GCA_045605405.1 Clostridia bacterium | reverse complement strand
CAAGTTCGTTACCGCTTATTATGATTTTTGCATCCCTGTCATAGTACTCGTAGGGTTCAAGAGAAACCTTTCCGTCCTTTATTTCAATGTAGAAAGCCCCCTCACCTTCGCCGTAAATATTAAATTCTACTGCTGTATTTTCTGCCGAATTTTTGGATACGGTTTTTTTCAGGTTTACTTTTGCAAAGCTTATAATTTCTTCGTAGCTCATATATAATACCTCCCATTTATAATATAGATTAGTATACCACATCAAGAAGTTAAATCCAACAGACGTATTCCTCTTATTATGATATTCTTTGTCTTATTATCAGAAAGTATGTCACAAAATATTTACATTGACGGTATTGAATTTTGACACAGAAAAGCGTATAATGGTTATAAAAGGAAGTTATGATTGAAAAGAGGTCCCGTTATGGAACAAAAACTTTTACTCATCTATAACCCCATCAGCGGAAAAGGAAATATAAAAACATATGTCGGTGACATTATAGATATATACTCTGAAAAGAATTACTGTATAACCGTTCATCCAACAAAATCACAAAACGACGGATGCAGTTACATTAAAGAGCACGCATCTGAATATGATGTTATTTCCATATGCGGCGGTGACGGTATGCTTAACGAGGCTGTAAGTGCCCTTATGAGTGTTCCTACTGAAAAAAGGCCCCCTCTGGCATATCTTCCAACTGGAAGCACAAATGATTTTGCAGGCACAATAGGTCTTCCGACAGATATCCGCCGTGCTGCAAAAATGGCTGTTGAAGGCTCTCCGTTCTTCTGTGATGCAGGGATGCTCAACGATAAGTTTTTTGCATATGTTGCAGCATTTGGTGCTTTTACCTCAGTTTCATATGATACCGCTCAGGAGTTTAAGAATCTTTTTGGCCGTACTGCATATATTGTTGAAGGTATCCGTCAGTTAGCATCAATAAAGGAGCTTCATCTCAAAATCACCTTCGACAACGGCATAATTGAAGACGATTTCATCTTCGGTATGGTTACAAACTCCCTTCAGGTCGGGGGGATGAAGAATAATCTCAATACGGCTGTTTCCCTTAACGACGGACTGTTTGAAGTATTGCTTGTTAAAAAGCCCAAAAATGCTGTTGGCTACCAGAATATTATAACAGCCTTTCTTACACAAAACATCGAGAAAACAACAGACATAATAACCTTTAAGGCTGCAAAGATTAAATTTGAAAGCGAAGAACAAATTCCCTGGACAGTTGATGGTGAGTTCGGAGGAGAATCCACTTTAACGGAGATAACTAATCTTCCCAAAGCATTTTCGGTAATAGTATAAAAATGAAGCTCAATTGAGCTTCTTTTTTATACTATTACCTATACATTATTTAATATACTTTTCTACAATCTTTACCATATCGGGAAGCTTCTTCTCAATATCGCGGACAAGAGCAAACTGATTTCTTGCACGGTCAAGATTATGATTTTCACGGTGAATCTTGAAATATGTGTCACCGTTGATATGGTCGGCAAGGAATCTTATACCGCACTCATATGTCATAAGAAGTGCAGAAAGAGGAAG
This sequence comes from Clostridia bacterium, assembly GCA_045605405.1. GTDB lineage: Bacteria > Bacillota > Clostridia > UMGS1883 > UMGS1883 > UMGS1883. The sequence goes on along the minus strand of JAZUPX010000009.1, from coordinate 4,680 downwards.
AAGTTCTATCTCCTTCTCTGTAAGGCAATCCCCCACCTCTGCCAGAAAGCCCTTTGCAAATGCATCGAACTTATTAAGGTCAAAATAAATCTTTTCCATATCGGTTTCATCCTCCGCGCAGGAAGATGCACCGAAACGGAGAGCATCACCAAAGTCGTAAAGCACAGAGCCGGGCATTACGGTATCAAGGTCGATTACGCAAACACCCTCATCAGTTACATCATCAAAAAGGACATTGTTAAGCTTTGTGTCGTTATGAGTAACACGAAGAAGAACATCGCCTTTTTCCATTGCACTGGTGATTTCTGCTGCGTATTTGCTGTATTCAAGGGCAAAGTCTACTTCGTCCTTTACACTTTCAAGTCTTCCCGAAGCATTCCCTGCCATTGCGTCCTGAAGCTGTTTTACACGAACAGGAGTGTTGTGGAAATCCACAATTGTTTCGTGAAGCTTTTCTGCAGGAAAGTCACTGAGCATTTTCTGGAACCGTCCAAATGCCTGACCTGCATATGTAAGAATTTCAGGTCTTTCTGCAATGTCGTAGCTTACAGTTCTCTCAACGAATTTATACATACGGAAGCATGCACCGTCGGAATGCTTATAGTATATTTCACCTGCTTTTGTAGGGATAACATTAAGAGTTTCACGGTCTGCATCGCCGCCTACTTCCTTAATCTTCTCCCTTACATGACGGGTTACATTAAAGATATTTTCCATAACAGCATCGGGGTCTTTGAAAACCTTTGTATTTATTCTCTGAAGAATGAATCTGGGAGATGTTTCGCAAAGGTATGTATCGTTTATGTGTCCGTTACCGTAAACTTCAATATTCGTATCAATATTAAACTTTGAAAGAATATCCTTTAAGCTATACTGTGCATTAGATTCCATCGTATAGTCCCTCAGCAAAAAGCTTTTTGATTGCATTTACAACCGATTCCTTATCTTCGCGATATGTAACTCCGTACCATTTTTCATCGGTATTAAGAACGACAATCTTTTCACCGAAAGTCTTGATTGAACGGTCTACAACAAGGGGGATATAGAATTCATCCTTTGCAGGGTTTTTCATATTTTCAAGGAACAGTATGAAATCTTCTTCTATACGGGAAAAAATATTCTGGCGGAAGCCCCACATATTCATAGATACTGTTGTATCAAGAGGAACACCGCTGTTTTTATCAATTGCGGTATACTCTGTTATACCTTTTAAAAGGCCATCCTCAACCTCGCATACACCGCGTGCTACTGTTCCGTTTTCAGTAAGGGTATTTCCAAGCTTATACCCAACCATACAGGTGTTTTCAGAACTTGTGAGTTCGTCATATATAGCCTTGAATGCTCCCGGACCATAGTAATCATCAGCATTGATTACAGCAAAGGGAGTATTTATAACATCCTTACAGCAAAATACTGCGTGAGCTGTACCCCAGGGCTTTGTTCTGCCGTCGGGAACTGTAAATCCCTCGGGAATGTTTTCCATTTCTTGAATTACATATTCTGTCTTTACTTTTTTGTCTATTCTGTTACCCACAAGCTCTCTGAAATCTTTTTCAATATCCTTGCGGATAATAAAAACCACTTTATTAAATCCTGCTTTAATGGCATCATACACAGAGAAATCAAGAATAACCTCTCCGCCTGGACCGATGGGTTCAAGCTGTTTGAGTCCGCCGAAACGACTTCCCATACCTGCAGCCATTACAATAAGAGTAGCATCTTTGTTCATAGTAAGCACCACTTTCTTTAGATTTTTAATCACACTGTTTTAAGTATACAGCAAACAAGTTATAAAGTATTTGCACAAAAGCAAATTAATTTTGCATTTTTGGATTGATTTTTTAAGGTCGTTATGATATAGTTATTCTGGCGGTGATATTTATGGAAAAATACATAGGAACAAGGCTCAGAAACGATATAAACATTGGAAGGCTTTACAGCGTTCATTATTTTGAGTATCCCACAAATTTTAAATTTGAGGGAGAAAGCCACGATTTCTGGGAAGTTGTGTATGTAGATAAAGGAGATATTTGTGCGCTTGCAGATAATAAAACCTTTACCGTCACTCAAGGTAATGCCGTATTCCACAAGCCCAATGAATGGCATACGTTACAGACATCCTCCGAAAGCGCAACCAATGTTGTGATTTTTTCCTTTGAAACCTCCTCCCCTGCTATGGACTTTTTCAAGGGGAAAATTTTGAGCGTAGGACAGGAACAAAAAATAATATTTTCAAAAATTATTTCAGAATATACCAATGCTTTTCAGACTCATTCCAACACCCCTTATTCCAAAAGGCTTCACCGTAAAAAGAATCCTGTAATAGGCTCTGAACAGCTCATTAAACAGTATATTGCAGAGCTTCTCATTTCGTTCATCCGTTACAGTCAGCCCTCTCTTCAGCGGTCGCAGATGAGCATTAACAGAGAAAGTTCACTTTGCAATATGATAGTAAATTATATGCTCGACCATATTTCGGAAAACATTACTATTGACGAAATTGTGCGTTACAGCGGTTCAAACAAAACAACCATTGCAAAGGTTTTCAGGAATAATTTCGATATGAGCATTATGGAATATTTTATACATATGAAAATAAACACGGCAAAGAAGTATCTGAGAGAGGATAATTATAATATATCACAGATTTCCGACCTTTTAGGGTATTCGGGAATTCACTACTTTTCAAGACAGTTCAAAAACGTTACGGGAATGAGTCCTACAGAATACTCAGTTTCCATTCAGGCGATGATAACAAAATAAGCAAGGGCATATGCCCTTGCTTATTTTGTTATTAAACCGTTTTTCAAAGCATAGTTTATTATTTGTGATGCAACAGGGGCACAGGCACTTCCGCCTCCGCGTCCTGAATATTCCTGCATTACACAGACCACTATCTGCGGATTGTCAGCAGGCGCCATACCTATAAACCAGGCGTGGGTTTTGCCCTTTTTTTCGTTTTCTGCGGTGCCTGTTTTTCCTGCAACCTCTATACCCCGAACTGCTGCCCGTGTTCCCGTTCCGGATTTAACACAGTCTTTCATATAATCTCTTACTAAAAGAGCTGTTTTTCTGTCTGTCGCTTTCAAAAGTATTTCCGGCTGACTTTCATATAATACTTCACCCGTATCATACGCTGCTTTTTCAACCATATAGGGTTTCATTATTACACCGTCATTTGCAATTGCACAAGCGGCAATTGCCATATTGAAAGGAGAAACCTGCAATTTGCCCTGCCCGATTGCAACGGATGCAAGCTCAGCATCATCAAATCCATCAAATTCAAGGCTTGTTGCCCTTGTTTCAATGTCAAAAGGAACTTTTTGTGTAACAAAGAAATTCTTTGCTGTATCCCGAAGATTTTCCTTACCTATCATTTTAGAAAGTTCCGTAAAATAAACATTACTTGAGTTCTTGATGGCAATACGCATATCAACTTCGCCAAAGGCTTTTTCTCCGGCGTTTTTAAATTCCTTACCTCCCACATTTGTCTTTCCCGTATCTTCTGTTGTATAATCTCCGTCACCTGATGCTATTCCTGCTGAGGCAGTGATTACTTTAAAGGTTGAGCCGGGGGCATACTGACCCTGAGTTGCCCTTGCAAAAAACGGAGAATCATCACTCTGAGTAAGCTCCTGCCAATTTTTCATAAGGGAACTTTCATTGGGGTCAAATGAGGGATTTGAATAAAGACAATAGACCTCACCCGTCTTAGGATTTATTGCTACAACCGCTCCGTAATTTTTTCCAAGCTGTTTTGCCGCAAGCTGTGTCATAGAATTATCCAGAGTAAGAGAAAGGTTTGCACCCTTTTCTAACTTGACCTCACCGTTCTCCACATCTTTCTTTATTTTAAAGGATGTTTTTGTTTTCAATAAATATTCATTAAAACTAAGTTCCAAATTAGTCTTGCCATAGTTACGGCAATTATATCCTATTGTATGGGCATACGATGAGCCGTAAGGATAGATTCTTTTCTGCCCGCTTTTTGTCTGCTCGCTTCTTGCGAGTACAGTTCCGCTTCTGTCGTAAATTTCACCCCTCAGAACATTTTCCTCCTTTTCCCATATTCTTGGATTATAGGTGGAATTTTTAATATTAGGTGCTACAAAAACAACAAAATACGTAAGATATACAACTATTATCAAAAAGAGAGCTAAAACCGTTGTCATAACCGCTATAATGCGTTTATTCAATTTCATCGGTGACCTCTCCTTTCGCGCCGCTTATAGCCTGCAGTATTCCCACAACCAAAAATGTACTGGTCATACTGCTACCTCCGTAACTGATAAAGGGAAGCGTTATTCCCGTAAGCGGTATCAACTTTATAACACCGCCGACTATAATAAAGGTCTGTATTCCAAGCATTACACTAAGTCCTGCCGCCACAGCTTTGTTAAAATCATTGGTGGAACTGAGTGCTATTTTAAACCCACGGTAAACAAGGAGGAAGTAAAGCATAATAATTGCTACTCCGCCCAAAACACCCATTTCCTCACAAATAGCTGAAAATATAAAGTCACTTGTAACGGTAGGGATAACATGAGGACTTCCCGTGCCGACACCTCTTCCTGCAAAACCTCCTGCACCTATCGCAAAGAGCGACTGCAAAATCTGGTAGCCTCCGCCATAGGGATTTGCAAATGGGTCACGCCACGCATCAACACGCACCTGAATGTG
>JAZUPX010000008.1:0-16749 GCA_045605405.1 Clostridia bacterium | reverse complement strand
CCTGACACAATTCCTCACACGCAACGCAGAAACCAAGCCTTGCCCCTGCCATACTGCGGGATTTGGAAAAGGTCTGCACAACGATAAGGTTAGAATACTTTTTCGTAAGAGGTATTGCCGTTTCACCGCCGAAATCCACATATGCCTCGTCAACTATTACAATATTGTCGGGGTTTGTTTTAACTACCCTCTCAATCTCCGATCGAGGGGCAAAAATCCCCGTGGGGGCATTGGGGTTTGCAATCACGATATTTTTATTTATACCGCAGTATTTGTCAAAATCAATTGTGAAATCATTCTCAAGAGGAATTTCCTCGTAGGGGATGTTATTGACCTCTGCAAAAACATTGTAAAAGCCGTAGGTTATGTCGGGAAATACAAACGGATGCTCGTCGTCACCGTATGCCATAAAGGCAAAATTCAGTATTTCGTCAGAGCCGTTTGAGGGAATTACATTTTCTTTGCTAACTCCGTAAAATTTCGCAATATCTTCCCTTAAAGATGTACATTCGGGGTCAGGGTAGAGTCTTAGAAGCTCCGCCTGAGCCGATGCATCCTCTATCGCTTTTTGTGACGGCGGATAGGGTGATTCGTTTGTATTAAGTTTTATATATTTCATATCCCTTGGCTGTTCGCCGGGGGTATATGGAATAAGTTTCTTGTGTTTTGGGCTGAAAAATTTACTCATTGGGATTACATTTCCTTTTCGTTGAATCTGCTGATTGCGCTCTTGGCATGAGCTTCTAAACCCTCTGCCATTGCAAATTTATAAATATCGTCGCTTACCTTTCTAAGTGCATTTTCCGTGTAGTATGTATACTGCGTTTTCTTGATGAAATCATCCACGGAAAGTGGGCTTGAAAATCTTGCTGTACCGCTCGTGGGAAGTGTGTGGTTGGGACCTGCAAAATAATCGCCGAGAGCCTCGGGACAGTATCTTCCCATAAATATGCTTCCTGCGTGTTTCACACGATCAAGGTAATCAAAGGGGTTATCCATACAAAGTTCAAGATGCTCGGGAGCAATCTCGTTGGAGGCATTCACCGCTGTTTCAATATCCTTAACTATAATGATTTTTCCGTTGTCATCTATTGATGCACGGGCAATTTCCGCACGGCTTAATAGAGGAATCTGTCTTTCAAGCTCCGCTGAAACTTTCTCTGCAAGCTCGCGGCTTTCAGTAACAAGAACTGCACTTGCCATCTTGTCATGCTCTGCCTGTGAAAGAAGGTCTGCCGCAACGAATGCAGGATTGCTCTTTCCGTCAGCGATAACCAAAATTTCGCTGGGGCCTGCAATCATATCGATTGAAACCTTACCGAAAACCTGTTTTTTAGCCTCGGCAACAAATGCGTTACCGGGTCCTACAATTTTATCAACCTTGGGGATAGTTTCTGTTCCGTAGGCAAGCGCCGCAATAGCCTGTGCGCCGCCTGTTTTAAAGACTTTACTTACACCGCCGATTTTAGCCGCTGCCAGAATTACGGGGTTAACCTTGCCACCCTTGGCAGGGGTTGTAATTACGATTTCACTACACCCTGCAATTTTTGCAGGAATACAGTTCATAAGTACGCTGGAGGGATATGCCGCAGTACCACCGGGAACATAAAGACCTGCCTTTTCAATGGGAATAATCTTCTGTCCCACCACTACGCCCTCGTTTTCGCTTATGATAAAGCTCTGACGCACCTGACGGCGGTGAAAGTTTTCTATATTAACTGCCGCTTTTTTGAGAATTTCTATAAGCTCGGGAGAAACCTCTTTCATAGCCTCTTCATATTCTTCCTCGGTCACAAGGAGGCTTTCGGGTGCTCCACCGTCGAATTTATCTGCATATTCGAAAAGTGCCGCATCACCGTTTTTGCGAACATTTTCAATAATTTCCGAAACGGTTTTCTCAATTGAAGATGTATCTTCAATGTCACGGGCAAATATTTCGTCTATGCTTATTTCTTCATAATTATATATCTTAATCATATTTTTTCCTCACTGCTCTTTTACATAGTTCTCTATCGCACAAGCAATTTTACTTATTACGTCATTTTTGAATTTATAGCTGACCTTGTTAGAAATAAGGCGTGCGCTTATGGGAACAATTGTTTCATAGGGGCGGAGGTTGTTCTCCTTAAGAGTTGTTCCCGTTTCCACTATATCCACAATAACATCGGAAAGTCCTAAAATAGGGGCAATCTCGATTGAGCCGTTGAGTTTAATAATATCAATCTCACGGCTTAATGTACTGTAATATTTCTTTGTTATATTGGGGAATTTTGTTGCAACGCGGAGAGTTCTTTCGCGATTATCGAAAAAGTCGTCCTTTGCGGCAACTGCCATACGGCATTTTCCCATCTGCAAATCGCAAAGCTCGTACACATCAGGACTGTATTCAAGAAGAATATCCTTTCCTGCCACGCCTATATCCGCCGCACCGCGCTCTACATAGATGGCAACGTCAGAGGGTTTTACCCAAAAATATCTTACGCCTGTTTCTTCGTTTTCAAAAATAAGCTTGCGGTTATTTTCGTGAATGGAGGGACAACCATAACCTGCTTTTTCAAATATGTCGTAAACCTTTTCGCCAAGTCTTCCCTTTGGAAGTGCAATATTCAAAAGCTTATCCATTTATGGTTTCGCCGCCTTTCATAACCTTGAGAAGCTCCTTATAGCGGATTACTCCTGTATCTTTTTTCTGTACATTTACTGTTTTCCCGCTTTTCTTAAGCTCGTCTGCCACTTTTTTCACATTGGAAAAATCGGCAGTTTCTTCATATATAAGAAGCACATCGCAATCGTACTCCTTATTCGTGCTGTCAATTCTTTCAAGCATATCGGAATATACAGCAAAGCCAATTGCTCCGCCCGTCTTTCCCATACCGCGGAGGAGATTGTCGTATCTGCCCCCTGCAAGGATGCTCTTGGGAAGCTTATCCACGTAACCGCGGAAAACAACACCGTTGTAGTATTTTGTATCGCCGATAATTGAAAAATCAATATAGAGATTGTCCGCAAGGTTGCAGTCTGCAAGAGCCTTTACGATAGACTTAAGCTCTGCGGCAGAATCCATCATTTCACGGTTTATGCAAAGCTTTTCAATGGAATCAATAACCTCTGTTGCCTTGCCCGAAATTTCGCAAAGGCTTACAGCAATATCAGTTATGGCACTTCCTATGCCGTTGTCCTCACAAAGAGTCCTAAGAGCAAAGCTGTTTTTGTCACAAAGCAGTGCAATAATGCTTTTTTCTACACTGCCCTCTACCCCTGCGGCACTGAGAAGCCCCTTGACAATCCCAACGGAGGAAATGTCAAGAATGTAGTTAGGGCTTACCGTTTCAAGACTTTTTATAGCAAGAGCAATAACCTCGCACTGGTCAACCTCGGTAATATCACCCATACACTCAATACCTGACTGCATAATTTCCTTGATTTCGTGGGTTGCCTTGTCGGGACGGTAAACATTTTCGTTATAGTAAACCTTGCTGACACTACCCTGCAGAGGCTTGTAATTCTTTATGATGGAAAGGGTTACGTCAGGCTTAAGGGCAAGAAGTCTGCCGCCAAGGTCTGTAAACGTAACAATATTTCCGCTGCCCACAAAATTCTTGTTGCGGACATACATATCATATTCCTCGAATCTGCTCATTTTAAAGGGAGTATATCCGCTTTCGTGATAAAGAGAGCGGAGAGCAAAGGTGATCCTTTCTTCAGTTTTTAATATGTTGTCATTAAGTGTCATCTGACTCATTCCTTATTGTCGTATAATTTTTACTTTAGCATTTTACCACGGTAAAGCGATAAAGTCAAGCCTTTATTTTAAAAATACCGTATAATTTTAGCACAAAAGGTGTATATAATCAAGGTTTTTATAATTATAGCTTGTTTTATCAAAGAAAATAGGCTATAATTAGTCTACGATTATTTGTGGGGTGACTTATGGATACTTATACAGTTGTAAGAAACCGAATATTATCTTTATGTAAAGAGCATAGCATTACAATCAATAAGCTGGCTACAAAATCGGGTATTCCTGCCTCTACCCTGAAAAATATACTTTACGGAAAGAGTCATAATCCCGGTGTTGTGACAATAAAGATGCTTTGCGACGGATTTGGAATCTCTATAACAGAATTTTTCGACACTGCAGAATTCAGAAAATTAGAACAGGAAATAAAATAGCATTATATACAACAAAAGACACACTTTGGGTATAGTCCCCAAGGTGTGTCTTTTTGCATTTCACATAATAATCGGTTGAAGCTGTTTTCCTGATAGCGCACTTTCCACAGCAGGGAGAAGATATTCCCACTTTGCTACAAGGGAATTATTCTTGTCAAAGGGGTCATCCTGCCCGAAAGGTACGAAGAAAATATTTTTTGTATTCAGTAGTGTTCCTATGTTTTTTGCAGACGCACTAAGTCCGTCATTGGTAGACGGTGCGATTATGACAGGGCGGTTATTTCTGAGGTTTGCCTTTGCCGCAAGAGGAACACACCCGTCATAGATTCCATTTGCAAGCTTCCCCAGGGTATTTCCCGTGCAGGGGGCTATTACAAGAGCATCTATCAGTTTTTTAGGACCGATAGGCTCTGCCGCCGTTACACTTGCAATGATTTTTCTGCCGCATATATCTTCAATTTCAGTTATATAGTCATTACATTTACCGAAGCGTGTGTCGGTAGAGTAAACTGTTTCACTCATTATGGGAAAAATATCGTAGCCCGCCTCTTTAACAGTTTTCATAATATCGGTGACTTTTCTCATTGTGCAAAACGAGCCAGTAAATGCAAATCCTAACCGAATTTTTGATGCATCCATATATTATTCACCTAACTCACCCAAGATATTGCAGATGGTTTCTTTTATGATATTTCCTGCTGTGACAGGTGCTACTTTCCCCGGGAGTCCCAATGCCCATATAACTTTAACGCCAAGGTCCTTTGCCGCTTCCATATCCACCCCGCCGGGTTTTGATGCAAGGTCTATTATGAGGGCATCTTTTGCCGTAATAAGTTCACGTCTTCCGATTACTGATTGCGGAACGGTATTTATAACAAGATGAGCCTTGCTCATACTTTCTCTGAGAAGAGAAAAATCTACCGCATCTGCACCGAAAGTCCTTGCCTTTGCACGGGCTGACGGTTTTCTTGCACATACTGTTACATTCGCACCCAAAGCACGAAGTGCAGAAACGATGGGCTGTGCCACTTTACCAAAGCCCGTTACCACTGCATCACAGCCGAATAATGTTATCGGAAGCTCCTCCATAGCTATTTGCAATGCACCCTCGCAGGTGGGAACGGCATTTAAAATTTCCAGTTCCTCACGCATAAAATAGTCCACCCACTTTACGCCGAACACATCTGCAACAGCCTTTGTTCCCTGAGACATTTTTCCTGCAAGAAGAAGCTTGTTTTTTCCCATTATATGAAACAAATCCTTAAGAAGAATGCTTTCAGAAAGGTCCGGCGCATCGACAGTCTTGTCGTCACGGCTACAGGGAAGCCCCAGCACTACTGCATCGCACTCCTCCACTGCCGTTTTAAGCGGCTCGCTGCCGTCAAATGTTTTTACCTTGAAGCCATCCTCCATAAGTCCCTGGGACAAATAATTTATACGGGAATCTCCGCCGATAATCAGTATTCTTTCTATATTCATAATGAAAACACCTCTCTATATATTATTACAGAGAGGTGTTTTTTGTTAATTCACAGACCAGCTATGAATGTTTTTATAAGGCGTGTTTACACTAGGTGTTATTTCACCTTTTATGTTTTCTGAGGTCAGGAGAACTCTGTTTCTGAAAACCAGTCCCAGTATGGGCTGTTCACGGAGGAATACCTCCTCAAAATTGAACAGGGCATCGCTGAGGCTGTCATTTCCCCGTGATGAATTTATGGCATTTAAAGCAAGGTCCATATATTCGCTCTTGTATCCGTAATTATTAAGGCTGCCGCCCTCTCTGAGTAAGGCTTCAAAATCGTAGAAATTACGAAGCCTTGCTCCGCCCAAATATGCGTCAAACTCACCGTTTTTTATTCTGTCAAGATACTCCTCAAAAGGGAGAGATACTACTCTTACATCAATACCTGCGGCAAAAAGATGTTTTGCAAGCACCTCTGCCGTTTTCGTTCTCGGTAAATTCTCCTCATTCACAAGAATTGAAAATGACAGTACATTTCCGTTTCCGTCTTTTAAAAGGCGTGTATTTTCATCAAGGGTATATCCCTCAAGAAACAGCATTTCACTTGCATTTGCGAGGCTGTACTGGGACAAAATTGATGATTCAGTTACATTCTGTGCTGAGGGGTGAATCGGGGCATTTACCGCCAAGGCTTCATTCTGATAACAGTTTTTCACGATATCGCTGCGGTCTATCGCATAGGATACTGCACAACGGACAGCCTGCGACACAAAAACCCCGCTATTATGATTGAGTGCCATATACTCAAATTCTGACGTGGGGTACGAATGAGTTTTGGTATTTATTCGAGGGGTGTTATTTTCAATATCAAAGGAATTGTCGGTAATTGCACTGAGCAATCCCGTATTGAAAGCAGTTGTTGCCGCATTATCGTCACGGATAATGTTAATATTGATTTTTTTACAGATTGCCTCTCCTCCGTGCCAGCTTGTATTTTTAGTGAGTTCCAGTGCGGTTGACGGAGTGTATGCTGAAAACATATACGGGCCTGTTCCCACAATTTTTGAATCAAGCTCCCCGTTTGTGTACGGCACTATGGGAAATGTGAGAGAATGAGCTATCTGTCCGTAGGGCTTTGTCAGATTGATTTTCAGAGAAAGAGCATCAATTGCAACGGCTGAATCAATGTATTCTACACAATCACTGTATTCCCAATTTGGATTGTCCTTTAACAGACTCATTGTATGGATAACATCATTGCTCGTAAACTTTATGCCGTCGTGCCAAAGCACAGAATCCTTAAGGTTTATGATTGCCGTCATACAGTCATCTGAAATGTCAATGCTCTGGGCAAGGACTCCCTCCGCCTCTATTGTATCATTTACTCTGAAAAGCGGCTCATAACAAAGGGAAAAGACATCACGTGAGCTGTGATGCGTTACGGTAAGCGGATTAAAGGAGTCGCACTCCCTCATCTGCAAGGTTATAACTCCACCCCTGTCATCATCAGTTGAGCCAGTTCCTCCATTTCCTCCGCAAGAGGTAAAAAGCAATACGACTATCAAAAGTATTAAAATTAATTTTGATTTTCTCATACAATTTATTCCTTTATACAAATTATTCCCCCAAGAGTACCGCTTGTACCCCCCTGTCCACGGTGGGAGAAAAAGAGAATGTTGTGGCATCTTGTGCATATTCCCGAGGCAGAAATGTTTTCTTTTATTACTCCTGCACTGTTTATAATGTCAAAGTTGACCTGCTCAAGGTCAAGCATATATTTTCCGTTTTCCTTGGCGGTATAATATTTTTCATCAAACTGTAGTGAGACATCTTCGCTGACCTCGTAACAGCATTTTCCTATACATGGACCGATTGCCGCATAGATATTTTTGGGGTTTGCACCCATTTTTGTAAGCTTTTTCACAGTTTTTTCCGCAATTTTCATTGCAGTTCCTTTCCATCCCGAATGGATGGCCGCAATTGCCTCAATATCGGATGCATACATAATAACAGGTACACAGTCGGCACTGTAACAGAGAATGGGGACATTTTTCTCCCGTGTTATCACAGCATCTACACCTTTTCCCCAAGGGGCGTGTATACCGATACCGATATTTTTCTTATCTATAATTTCTATATTATCTGTATGCTCCTGCTTGGTGGAGGAAAGTCTTCCGTAGTCGAAGCCAAGGCTTTCACACAAAATCTCCTCATTCTTATGAACGCACTCTATATCATCGCCACGGTAGGGACTTAGTGAAAGGCTTTCGTACTGCCCCTTGCTCACTCCACCCTCTCGGGTGGTAAAGCCGTGTACAATATCGGGAAACTTTTCAAAAACACTGCTTTGGTAAAGAGAAACTTTTCCTATCTTCCTGATTTGCATATTCTTATAATCTCCTCCGCCTTGCCGCTTTCCTCGTCAATTTTAATCACTACTGCACAAAGCTGACCTTTCCCCTCTGCAACCTTGAAAGGGGGCTTTTTTGTATCTGCAGGGAGGGTAAAACGGGCAATGGATGCATTTTTGTCAAGCCCTAAAACAGCATCGATTGCACCTGTTCTTCCCACATCAGTAATATATGCGGTGCCTTGTGGTAAAATACGCTCATCAGCCGTCTGTATATGGGTGTGTGTACCCAGAACGGCAGTAGCCTTACCGTCAAGATAATAGCCAAGAGCTTCCTTTTCACTGGTTGCTTCCGCGTGGAAATCTATTATAATGTTGTTTGTTTTTTCTTTGGCTTTTTCTATAAGCTCCTCCGCGGTAAAAAACGGAGAAAGATTATTCTCGTTAATGTAAATTCTTCCTATTAAATTAATTATAGCAAGCTTTGTGCCGTTTATATTGATTATTGCCATACCCTCGCCGGGGTTTTCACCGGGAAGATTTGCAGGGCGGACGATATTTTCCCCCTCATTTAAAAGAGAAATTATCTCCTTTTTGGAAAAGGTATGATTTCCCATTGTAAAGAAATCTATACCTGCCCTTGTAAGCTCTTCGTACCCTCTGCGGTTCATACCGAGTCCGCCTGAGGCATTTTCCCCGTTAGCGATTGTATAGTCAATATTATATTCGTCTTTAATCTCGGGAAGAAGCTCAAATACAGCATCTCTCCCGCATCTTCCCATAATGTCACCTATAAATAAAATGTTCATTGTTGTACCTTTCTAAGGGAATGTAATAAAACAGCACCGATCGTAAAACGCAACAGTTTTTTGTTATGTCTTTTATATAGGTATAATACATCTTTCTTTTATAGTCATATGTGGCAATCCGCTGTTACGGATTGCTTTTTATTTAATGCGTTTTACTATCCACGAACTTCACCTCTCGACGTACCCTCGTACGCCTTCGGGTAACCCACGGCAAGCCGTGGTTCAGTTCGTGAATTCTGCACTATTTTCTTCCATCCCTATAAGTTAGGCGGTGCAAAAAACATTTTTTTACACCGCCTTTTTGTTTGTTTTATTTCGCGTAATCGGTTGTGCGAGTCTCGCGGATAAGGTTGATTTTTATCTGTCCGGGATACTCAAGCTCGCTTTCGATTTTCTTGACAATTTCTCTTGCCACAAATTCCATATCACCGTCACCGATTTCCTCGGGCTTAACCATAATACGGATTTCACGGCCTGCCTGAATTGCATAAGATTTTTCAACACCTGCAAAAGATGTTGCAATTTCTTCAAGCTGCTGAAGTCTTTTGATGTACGCTTCAATATTTTCTCTTCTTGCACCGGGGCGGGCTGCACTTACTGCATCTGCCGCCTGAACAAGACAAGCAATAATCGTTTTCGCTTCCACATCACCGTGATGTGCTTCTATCGCATGGATAACTTCTTTATTTTCGTTATACTTTTTAGCAATGTCAACACCGATGGAAATATGGCTTCCCTCGATTTCGTGGTCAACCGCTTTACCAAGGTCATGAAGAAGACCTGCTCTCTTTGCAGTTGCAACATCCACCCCAAGCTCCCCTGCCATAATACCTGCAACATGGGAAACCTCAATTGAATGTTTAAGTACATTCTGTCCGTAGCTTGTTCTAAATTTAAGCTTACCGAGAAGCTTAACAATTTCGGGATGAAGTCCGTGTACACCCGTATCGAATGTAGCCTGTTCACCCTCCTGCTTGATTGTAGCGTCAACTTCTTTTCTTGCCTTTTCCACGGTTTCCTCGATTCTTGAGGGGTGAATACGACCGTCAACAATAAGTTTTTCAAGTGCTACACGGGCAACCTCACGACGGATGGGGTCAAATCCTGAAAGGATAACCGCCTCGGGAGTATCGTCAATGATAAGGTCAATACCCGTAAGTGTTTCAAGTGTTCTGATGTTTCGGCCCTCACGACCGATAATTCTTCCCTTCATTTCATCATTGGGAAGAGAAACAACTGATACTGTTGTTTCTGCAACGTGGTCAGCAGCACAACGCTGAATACCTGCGCTGATGATGTTCTTTGCACGCTTGTCGGCTTCTTCTTTAGCCTGTGTTTCAATTTCCTTAATCATAATTGCAGCTTCGTGGCGAACTTCATCTTCAATATTCTTAAGCAAATATTCCTTAGCCTCTTCAGCGGTAAGTCCTGAAAGACGCTCTAAAAGTTCAATCTGTGCCTTATGAATGCCTGCAATTTTTTCTTTTTCCTCGTCTGCTTCCTTAATTTTGCGGTTCAATGTTTCTTCTTTCTTTTCCATATTTTCCGCTTTTTTATCAAGGGCATCCTCTTTTTGCTGTAGCCTGCGCTCCTGTCTGGATATTTCGCTGCGGCGTTCTTTAAGCTCTCTTTCTGCCTCGTTACGATTTCTATTTATCTCTTCTTTTGCGCTGAGAAGTGATTCACGTTTCTTGTTTTCAGCTGTTTTAACAGCTTCGTCAACAATTCTTTTCGCTTCTGCTTCTGCACTGCCTATCTGAGCTTCGGCAACTCTCTTTCTGTGAGAGATACCAAGACGAAAACAAATCGCACCGGAGATGATTGCAAGAACTACTGCAACTACAGCAGCAATGGCAATTTCCATTCCCATTGTAACACCTCCTTATATATATTAAGTGGTAATTTTTGGGGTAACTACATTATATTGAGTATACTACGCCTACAAAACCACATATATATTATATATTTAATTATATTTGCTGTCAAGAATTTTCTTCCCGTTTGGCATTTTTTTAGAAGGTAAAAATATTTTGAAAGTTTTAGAAAAAAACAGTTGCATTCCCAAAAAACTTGTGTTATAATAGCATTCGCTGAATTGGTGTTTAATTTTTTTAACATATCTCATTTTTTTGGAAAGAGGTGAATGTCGTGAGAGAAGGTATCCATCCCGATTATAAGCAGACTGTTATCAAGTGTGCATGCGGCAATGTAATTGAAACAGGTTCTACAAAGGAAAACATTTTCGTTGAAATTTGTTCTAAGTGCCATCCTTTCTTTACAGGAAAGCAGAAGCTTGTTGATACAGGCGGTCGTGTTGAAAAATTCAGAAAGAAGTTCAATATGGACAAATAATTACAAAAGCAGCCCGATTGGGCTGTTTTTTACTTTGAAAGGTTGTTTTGAATGATAGACTTAGATGCGTACAAATATAAATATGACCTGCACGTTCATACCTCCCCTGTAAGTCCATGCGGTGACTTCTCTCCGGCGGAGGTCGTGGATAAGTATATTGCACTTGGTTATAACGGTGTAGTTATAACCAATCACTTTCATCCAAAACTGGTAGATAAGTTTGAAAATCCCACGGATTTTGCCGAATATTTTCTGAAAGACTACCGCGATGCAAAGGAATACGGTGGCAAAAAGGATTTTGATGTCATTTTAGGTATTGAGATGCGCTTCCCTGAAAATGATAACGACTATCTTGTGTACGGTGTTTCGGAGGAGGATGTTTACAGAACGCTTGATTTTGTCTTCACCGATTACGAAACCTTTTACAAAGAGTTTAAAAACGAGAAAAATCTTGTTATTCAGGCGCATCCTTTCAGAAAAAACTGTGTTCTTCAGAATACGGATATACTTGACGGGATTGAGGTTTTTAACCTCCACCCCGGTCATAATTCTGCAGTAGGATTCGCCTCAAAGTCGGCTTCTGAAAATCCCCGACTTTTAAAAACAGGCGGTACGGATTTTCACCACGAAACACATCAGGGAATGTGCGCGACTTTATTTAAGGAAAGAATAAAGGATTCTTTCCGCTTGGCAGAGGTTTTAAAATCAAAAGATTACATCCTCGATATATGGGGAAACAAGATTACACTTTACTGATAAAAACAGACCGTGAGAAAAAGATAACACGGTCTGTTTTTTCCTATTTATTATTCTTGATTTTATGCTGAAAATGTGATAGAATATTTTGAGGTGTTATCGATCGGGCTTGTGTTCTGTTGATTTACCCCGAATTTCTGTGTGAGGAGGAATACACATGGCAGGAATTTTAGAAAAAATCTTCGGCACATATTCACAGAGAGAGCTGAAGAAAATACAACCTACAGTAGACAAAATCCTCTCCTATGAGGAAGAATATAAAGCACTTTCCGACAGCGAGCTTAAAGGAAAGACGGAAATTTTTAAAGAAAGACTGGCAAAGGGAGAAGCCCTTAACGACATTCTTCCTGAGGCATTTGCAACTGTTCGTGAGGCGGCCTGGCGTGTACTTGAAATGCGTCACTTCCCCGTTCAGCTCATCGGCGGTATTGTGCTTCATCAGGGACGAATTGCCGAAATGAAAACAGGTGAGGGTAAAACTCTTGTAGCAACACTTCCTGCATATCTTAATGCTCTTACAGGCGAGGGTGTTCACATCGTAACAGTCAATGATTACCTTGCACGCCGTGACAGTGAGTGGATGGGCAAGCTTTACAGATTTTTAGGACTCAGCGTGGGACTTGCAGTAAGCCAGATGGAGCCTGAAGAAAAGAAAAAAGCTTACAATGCAGACATTACCTACGGAACAAATAACGAAATGGGCTTTGACTATCTTCGTGACAATATGGTTATTTACAAGGAAAATATGGTACAGCGCGGACACGCCTTTGCAATCGTCGACGAGGTTGACTCCATATTGATTGATGAGGCGCGTACACCCCTTATCATAAGTGGTGCAGGAGAAGAATCCACACAGCTTTATACCGTTGTGGACAGATTTGTCCGCACACTTTCTGCAATGAAGTTCAAGGAGCTTGACTCTAAAGAGGAAAACGACAACCTTGATGCAGATTACGTAATTGATGA
Source organism: Clostridia bacterium (assembly GCA_045605405.1). Lineage (GTDB taxonomy): Bacteria > Bacillota > Clostridia > UMGS1883 > UMGS1883 > UMGS1883. The sequence goes on along the minus strand of JAZUPX010000008.1, from coordinate 3,878 downwards.
AAAGGCAAAGACAGTAAACCTTACAAAACGTGGTATTGAAAAGGCGGAACAGCATTTCAATATTGAAAATTTGTCCGACCCTGAGAATATGACTCTTTCCCACCACATAAATCAGGCTATGCGTGCCCACGGAATTATGCACAGGGACGTAAACTATGTGGTGAAAGACGGTGAAGTGCTGATAGTTGACGAATTTACGGGCCGTATTATGATAGGCAGACGTTACAGCGACGGACTTCATCAAGCAATTGAGGCAAAGGAAAACGTAAAGGTTGAAAGGGAAAACAAAACCCTTGCAACAATTACATTCCAGAATTATTTCCGTCTTTACAATAAACTCAGCGGTATGACGGGTACTGCAAAGACGGAGGAGGAAGAATTCCGCGGAATATATGCTCTTGACGTTATTGAAATTCCCACCAACAAACCCCTTGCAAGGAAAGATGAAAACGACCAGATTTTCCTCAATCACAGAGGGAAGATAAAGGCAATTGCAGACGAAATTGCAAGAGTTCACCAGACGGGACAGCCTGTTCTGGTTGGTACTATCACAATTGATAAGTCGGAGGAGCTTAGTGCCGTTTTAAAAACACGCGGTATAAAGCATCAGGTGCTTAATGCAAAGCATCACGATAAGGAAGCACTTATCGTTGCGCAGGCAGGTAAAAAGGGTGCTGTAACAATTGCTACCAATATGGCAGGTCGTGGTACTGACATTATGCTTGGCGGTAATGCCGAGTACCTTGCAAAGACGGAAATGGCAAAGCTGGGTTACGACGATTTTCTGATTTCCGAGGCAACAGGTTTTGCCGATACAGATGATGAACAAATCCTTGAAGCAAGAGCAAAGTATAACGAGCTTTACAAGAAGCACAAGGAAGAGATAGAGAAAGAAGCGCAGGAAGTAAGGGAGCTTGGCGGTCTTTACATTATCGGTACGGAACGACACGAGTCACGCCGTATTGACAATCAGCTCCGCGGACGAAGCGGAAGACAGGGCGACCCCGGAAAGTCAAGATTCTTCCTCGGACTTGATGATGACCTGATGCGTCTTTTCGGTGGTGAAAGAATAGAAAGGATGATTTCCACACTCCGCCTGCCCGAAGATGAGCCTATTGAGCAGGGAATGCTTACGAGCGTAATCGAAAGTTCACAGAAAAAGGTTGAGGGAAGAAACTTTGCTTCCAGAAAATATGTTCTTCAGTACGACGACGTAATGAACGAACAGCGTAACCTAATCTATAAACAGCGTCGTCAGGTGCTTGACGGTGAGGATATAAGCGGTTCTGTTATAAAAATGATTGAGAATGTCATTGACGGTGCTATGACCACATATGCCTCCGCTGAATATCCCGACGACTGGAATATGAGGGGACTTATCGATTACTTTGAATCTATGTTCTTCACCCCCGACACCCTTGATTTTGACAAGCGCGACTACAACAACCTTGACCGCAAAACCGTCAGGGACGAAGTTTATAAAATGGCAATGGACGCATACGAAAAACAGTGCGAGCTGTTTGGAGATAATATGCGTGAGGTTGAGAGAGTTATTCTCCTCAGAAGTGTTGACCGCAGATGGATGGACCATATTGACGATATGGACCAGCTTAAAAACGGTATCACCCTCCGTGCTTACGGACAGCACGACCCCGTTCAGGAATATAAATTCCAGGGAATGGATATGTTTGAGGAAATGAATACACTTATCTGCGAGGATACTGTGAGAAACCTCTTCCACGTAAGACCGCAGGTGCAGATACAGAGGGAAATGGTGGCAACACCTACCATGGCTTCTCACGGTGACGGAACTGATTCCAAAAAGCCCGTTACTAAAAAAGCAGAGGAAAAGGTAGGAAGAAATGACCCCTGTCCTTGCGGAAGCGGAAAGAAATATAAAAATTGCTGTATGAACAAAAACGGTGTGTGATAAAACGGCACAGAACGCATAAGGCAGATATAAATTAATTATAGGTCTTGAAATCTTATAGTTATTTTTCAGCGGTACAAATTCGCAAACAACGAATTTGTAAAAGAAAGCCTTATGCTACGAACAAACTTCACCTCTCGCTGTATACACATACAGCTTCGGGTAACCCACGGCAAGCCGTGGTTCAGTTTGTCCGTTCTGCACCATTTTCTCCCACCCCCCTGATTTACAATAATTGTGTTCTTTGAAAGGAAGATATAAATGATAGTTGAATACGAACAAATACGACTTGACCTTGTACAGATGGAAAAGCCCATTGAGGAGCTTGGAATTGCCCTTGACATTGACGGGGCAAAGGAAAACATTGCAAAGCTTGAAAAGGAAACTCTGGAGCCTGATTTCTATAACGACATCAAAAACAGTCAGAAGGTACTCCAGAAAATCAAGGAATTTACAAGCAAGATTGACCGTTTCAAATCCCTCCAGACAGACTGGGAGGATATGACTACTCTTGTGGAGCTCGCTATTGCGGAGGATGACGAAACACTTCTTGAAGAAATTCAGACAGGTTTCAATTCTCTTTCTGAAAACATTGAAAATATGAAGCTTGAAACACTTCTTTCCGGTCCTTATGACAAGAGCAATGCCATCATCACACTCCACGCAGGTGCAGGCGGAACAGAGGCGCAGGATTGGTGTCAGATGCTTTACAGAATGTACCAGATGTGGGCAGAAGCGAGAGGTTACAAGGTGTCTACACTTGATATTCTTGACGGTGATGAAGCAGGGCTTAAGGGTGCAAGTATCCTTATCGAGGGGCTTAATGCGTACGGCTTTGCTAAGTGTGAAAAGGGTATCCACCGTCTTGTAAGAATTTCTCCCTTTGACTCGGCAGGCCGTCGTCATACATCCTTTGCATCGGTTGAAGTAATGCCCGATATTGAAGATGATATCGAAATCAACATCAATCCCGATGACCTCAGAATCGATACCTACCGTGCAAGCGGTGCAGGCGGTCAGCACGTTAACAAGACAAGCTCCGCTATCCGTATCACCCACATTCCCACGGGCGTAGTTGTTGCCTGTCAGAATGAAAGAAGCCAGTTCCAGAACAAGGATACTGCAATGAAGATGCTCAAAGCTAAACTGATGGAGCTTGCCGAAGCTGAACAGAAAGAAAAGATTGAGGATATTAAGGGTGTGCAGAAAGAAATTGCATGGGGAAGTCAGATTCGTTCCTATGTATTCCATCCTTATAATATGGTTAAGGACCACCGCACCAATTATGAAGTTGGTAATATCGGCTCTGTAATGGACGGAAACCTTGACGGATTCATTAATGACTACTTAAGAAAAGCAAGTTTGGGTCAACTTAATTTAAAATAAACGAGAATGTATAAAAACAGCACCGACCGTAAAACGCAATAGAATTATTTGTTGCTTATGTTTTATAGTTACGGTACATCTTTCTTTTTTCGCCTTGTGTAGGAATCCGCTTTTGCGGATTCCTTTTTATTTTATGCGTTTTACTATCCACGAACTTCACCCTCGCAGTATCGCATACAGCTTCGGGTATTCCACGGCAAGCCGTGGTTCAGTTCGTGAATTCTGCACTATTTTTCTTCATTCTCTACGCTCGGAAACGGCTGTTCCTAAGTCTTCCCCTTGAGGGGAAGGGGTGAGCTTTAGCTGGCAGATGAGGTGTTTTGCTACAAAATGGGGACAGTCCCCGATTTGTAGCATTTTTTATTTTTCAAAATTCTGTTGTATTTTTTAAAGTTATGTGATAAGATAAATTTGCGACACAGTTGAATATTTGACTCCAGATCGGTATACATTTTTATTCGGTAAAAATGTATGCCTTGACACCATACCGTTCTGGAGGAATTGGACTGTGTCGCAACAGGTTGAGGTTACATTTTTCGTGCGTCAGCCTCGGTTGGCGCAC
>JAZUPX010000007.1:0-5297 GCA_045605405.1 Clostridia bacterium | reverse complement strand
TCATATGCATTATTTTCATAAATATCAAATATGATAAGTCTGTTGGGATTGAATCTGGCAATCTGACGGCAAAGCTCACTTCCTATACTTCCGCCGCCACCTGTTACCATAATGGTTTTTCCCTCTATGTAACCGAAAATATCCTTACCCTCAATAATTTCCTCATTTCTTCCCAAAAGGTCCTGAGGAGTAACCTCACGAATCTGGCTTATGCTGGCTTTTCCGCTGACAAGTTCAAAAAGTGATGGAACAGTAGATGTCTTTATTCCCGTTTCTTTGCAAATACGCATAATTGCATTATGCTCGGGAGTATTTCCCGACGGAATTGCAATAATAATTTCCTGAATCTTATACTCTTTTACTGCAACAGAAATCTTGTCCCTTCCGCCAATAATAGGAACATCAGAAATAACCATACCGTGTTTTTTTGCATCGTCATCTATTGCAACCACGGGATACATCATAGTATCCTTACGCATACTTCTTATAAGAGCAGAGCCTGTATCACCTGCACCGATAACCATAACACGGGTTTTCTTCGCATTTTCCTTTCTTAAAATTCTGCGTCTTAAATAAATACGTAAATATCTTCCCATGAACCTTTCAATTGTAAAGCCGAAGGTTGAAATAAGCCCAATAAGGATATAGTCAGAAAAAGCAAACTTCAGTTCCTTTAAAACCAGTATTCTGGAAAGTGCATATGTTAAAACAGTTGCACTGCACGATGCCACATACATATGTATATAAGAAGAATACTCCGCATATCTCCAACTGGTCGTGTAGCTTCCTGCAAGTCCCATTGAAGAAATCATAACAAAAATAAGAAGAATAAGTTCCCTGTACTTTCCTGCATAAAAAGATATGGGGTCATAGATAAAATCATTTCTTTTAAGCATTGCCGTAAGCAAGGCTGATGCTACAATAACAAAGACATCACAAAACAGCATTACCATAACACGCTTTAAATTATTAATTTGCAAGGTAGTTGAATATTTTTTAGAAAACATAATATCTTCTCCTGTAAATCTTATTGCATATTCCTATTTATTTTATAATATTTTAAAGCAAATGTCAACTTTTTGCCGAAATTAAGGGGGTGTAGCAAAATGCGCACACCACACAAGGCAAAAGAAATGCTTAACAAAGCCTTTTAGTGACAATTGTAAAGTCAAAATGAAGCGAAAGTTAAGGTGGAAATTCATCAAATGACGAATTTCTGCTATAAAATGCCTTGTGTTTTGAACAAACTTCACCTCTCGGTGTACCATCGTACACCTTCGGGTATCCCCTGCGGGTTCAGTTTGTCCAATCTGCACTATTTTTCTTCCACCCCAAATGGGCTGTAGCAAAACGGAATCATTTTGCTACAGCCCATTAATTCGTTTTTTAGATTCTAAGTGTTACGCCTAAGCCTGTAAGATTTGCTATAATCTTGTCAATATGCTTCTGGATTTCTTCCATAGAAAGAGTTCTTTCGGAGGAGGAGAATGCAAAGCGAAGAGTAATTGACATTTCACCATCAAGCTCGTAGGTGTCCACAAGCTTCACTCCCTCAAGCTCGGGAATATTTTCATTTTCCCATGCAGAGGAGATTTCACCGTATTTCTTACCGTTTGTAACAAGTGAAAGGTCATAGTCCACCCCAGGGAACCTTGAAGGCTCGTTAAACTTGAGCGCAGTAGCCTTTGAGCTTTCAAAATCTGCCATATCAATTTCGATACAAACAACTGCCGCATTCTTGTCAATCTTCTTAAGGTTGGAGGGATGAAGTGTACAAAGCGCACCAATCTTCTGTCCGTTTACTGAAATTTCTGAAGTATTCTTGGGGTGCTGCCAAGCGTGTGTGGGAGCAATCCTTGTGAACTTCGGCTCTGTATGACGGAGCTGGTCTGCAATATATCTTACAATTTCAACAGCCTTGAAATAAAGTTCTTTTTCACTGCAGGTCTTGTCAAACAGTGTGATACCGAGATGCTGTCTTTCGTTAGCTTCTCCCTTTTCTGTTACGCCCTCTACCACTCTGCCGATTTCAAAAAGCCCATAGGATGGTGCATACTGCTTATTCTCATATGCAAAAGTGAGAAGTGTGGGAAGCATACTGTTACGGATGGTACCGTTTTCGGGAGTTGCAATGTTGAGGATTGTTACATTCTCCTCCACATCAATACCAAGCTTCTTGTATTTATTACCGTCACACCAGATGTAAGAATGAACTTCATTCATCATATAACGCTGAACAAGGATGTCCTTTATCCATTCGCTGTCGCGGTGCATAACGGTTTCCCTTACGGGAACGAGTGCACTTCTTGTTGTTGTAATATCGAAGTTATCATAGCCGTAGATACGGGTAATTTCCTCTATAACATCAGCCTTTATGGTAACGTCCTTGGTAGCACGCCAGGAGGGTACTGTTACGCTGAATTCTTCACCGTTGAGCTTTGCATTAAAGCCAAGAAGATTAAGTGTAGAAAGAATCTGCTCGTTGGGAATGTCAATACCAGTATAACGGTCAACATATGCCTTTGTAAAAGAAAGACCAATTGTGTCATACTTCTTTACATATTCATCGGTAATCTGTGAAGAAACCTTTGCACCGGGATCGATTTCAAGAAGAAGATTTAAAAATCTCTTGATTGCAGTGATTGTGATTTCGGGGTCAAGAATCTTTTCGTAACGCATACTTGCATCGGTACGAAGACCGAGTCTTGAGGAAGATTTACGGACACAAACACCGTCAAAGTTTGCACTTTCAAGTACAACAGAGGTTGTACCGTCAACAATTTCGGAATCAAGACCGCCCATGATACCTGCAATTGCAACGGGAGTATCGTTATTGTAGATAAGAAGTGTATCCTTATTGATATCTCTTTCTGTGCCGTCAAGAGTGGTGAACTTCATATCGCTGTCGGGAGTACCGACCTTTATAGCATCAATCTTTCTTGCATCAAATGCGTGAGTTGGCTGACCAAGCTCAAGCATAATGTAGTTTGTAAGGTCGGCAAGAAGATTTATTCCACGCATACCACAGTAATAAAGACGGATACGCATATTCATAGGACTTACGCTTTCCTTGATGTCGGAAACTTCAAGGCAGGAATATCTGTAAACAAGGTCATTTCTTGTAACTGTTACGGGGATTTTCTTGTCACCGCTGTATACGGGTTCTGTAAGAGCAAGGGGCTTAAGCTCCTTCTTGGTAAGAGCCGCAAATTCACGGGCAATACCGTAATGACCCCAAAGGTCGGGACGGTTTGTGAGGGATTTGTTATCAACCTCAAACACAACATCATCTATATCAAAGATTTCCTTAAGGTCTGTACCATTCTTAAGCGAGGGGTCAAGCTCCATAATACCGCTGTTTTCATCACTTATGCCAAGCTCTGCCTCACTACAGCACATACCCTCGGAAACATAGCCTGCAACCTCTCTTTTTGCAATTTCAAGTCCGGGAACGCTACCGCCAACCTTTGCAAATGCTACCTTAAGACCAAGCGCCGCATTGGGAGCACCGCATACGCAATCATAGATTCTGTCGCCGGCGTCTACCTTTAATATATGAAGTTTTTTAGAGTTGGGATGTGCTTCAAAGGAAACAATCTCACCAACTACAACATTATTTACTTCTTTACCTTTAAAATAAATATCTTCAACCTCAGCGGTAGAAAGAGTGAACTTCATAATGAGTTTTTCAAGGTCTTCTCCAGTAAGGTCAACATATTCTTTTATCCAATTCATTGAAACTAACATTACTCTTCTCCCCCTTCCTTACTCATTCTTAAACTGCGAAAGTGACTTAAGGCTTCCGCTGTTGAATGTTCTGATATCCTTAACACCGTACTTCATCATTGCAAGTCTTGTAAGACCCAGTCCGAATGCAAAGCCCGTGTATTCCTCGGGGTCGATACCGCCGTGTGTAAGAACGTTGGGATGAATCATACCGCAGGGGCAAAGTTCAAGCCATCCGGAGTTTTTGCAGGAGGGACAACCATCACCACCACAGATAAGGCACTGAATGTCAAGCTCGAAACCAGGTTCCACAAAGGGGAAGAAACCGGGACGAAGACGAACAGTAACATCTTTCTGGAAAACCTCGGAAAGCATAGTCTTCATAAAGTAGATAAGGTTGGAAATAGAAATATCCTTATCAATCATAATACCTTCCATCTGGAAGAATGTATTTTCATGGCTTGCATCGGTAGACTCGTTACGGAAGCATCTGCCGGGGAAAATTGCACGGAGAGGCGCACCGTATTTCTTCATAATGGCATTCTGTGCCGCAGATGTATGGGTCTTGAGCAGCTGATTCTCTGTGCTTAAGTAGTAGGTATCCTGCATATCACGGGCAGGGTGATGCTTGGGAATATTGAGTGCCTCAAAGCAATGGTAATCATCAACTATTTCAGAATAGTTTTCGATGGAAAAGCCCATAGAGGTAAATATTCTCTCAAGGTCACGCTGTACAAGTGTTATGGGATGGTATGAGCCTGTCTTTATATCATAAGGCAGGGATTCATCATACTGCTCTGCACTATCAATAAGCTTCTGCTGTTCAGCTTCGAGGATAGTTGCTCTCTTTTCGGCAATCTTCTTTTCAATTTCCTGCTTAAGAACGTTTACCTCCTGACCAAATGCTTTCTTTTCTTCGTTGGGAACATTCTTAAGCTCTGCCATAAGGTCGGCTACAAGACCTTTCTTTCCCATAAACTCAACCCTTAATTCCTCAACCTGCTCGGAAGAAGTAACTGAGCCGAGTTTTTCGTCAAACAGTTTTTTAATGTCACTAACTTTACTGTTCATACGAATAACCTCCTTAATAATGTATGTAAAAAATTTAACAGCGGAATAAAAAAGACTCCCGTCCACAAAGGGACGAGAGTTCTCGCGGTACCACCCTTATTCAAGGCAATAATGCCTTGCACTTTTATACATTAACGCAGTATCACGCTCCGCTTAACGCCATAGCTTTTCACGGAGAGCTCCCGTGCTGAAATTCAAAGAGGCACACTACAGGGAAGCTTTCAGCTCATGACTCCCCCTCTCTATGAAGTGATACGCCAATCCTACTTACACACGTTCAACGCCGTATTTAATAATACCATAAGTAATCACATTTTGTCAACCACAAAATCAAGACAATCTCTCGATTGGGTGAAAGGTCTTACCTTCATAAAACAAAGAGCATCAACTTTCGTTGATGCTCTTTGTTTTATGGTGCGAGAGACGGGACTTGAACCCGTATGGTCTCCCACACGCACCTTAAACGTGCGCGTCTGCCGATTCCGCCACTCTCGCATATT
>JAZUPX010000006.1:0-16443 GCA_045605405.1 Clostridia bacterium | reverse complement strand
CTTTAAAAGAGGAAAGGGATATACGAATGGAATGGTTTTTAATTCTCCCGGGTAATAGCATATATTCTCGACACTGAATCCATTTGCCTTTTCAGAAAGGCTGAGAAGCTCCTCCGGAGTTTTATCTGGCGACGAAACTGTTGTTTGATAATAATATAGTCTTTTACTGTATGCTGTACTGAAATTAACAAGATAATCTGTATTATCATACTGAATGCAAATATCCTGAATAATGCTTCCGCCCGTATAATAAGAGGACAATTCATCCTTTACATCAAGAAGCTGAGAATAGTAGTCTTTATCCTCTCTCTTAGCTCTTCCAAACCGAAGTGCTGTATTCTGAGCAACTATGGATGCGGTTTCTTTTACATTCCCGATATTCTGTTCTATTACATCTATATCATTTTTAAAAGAGGTTTCAATAATTTCCATAACATTATTCTTCAGCGCACTCAAAACAAATGAATTTGAAATATACTGAATGGCAAAAACTATTAAAACTATCAAAAGATACGGTGCAATAAACCTCAATAAAATCTTTTTGTTAATCCGTTTACGCATATTTTTCCGCTCCTAAAAGAGTTGTTATACTTCATCAGTCACGATTTTTCTTTCACTGTACCAAAAAATTTCTTTGTTACCCATAAGACGGCTGATTGCTTCGACATAAAAATAATCAGCATAAATAAGACCTACATTGATTCCGCGGTTTACCGGCTTTGAAATTGTACAATGAGTCAATATAGCCTGGTCTGAATCGTTGTCAAGGTTTGAATAATTATCAGTAAGGGAACGAAGAATATGGTATGCTTTTTCTCTGTAATTCTCCCCTTCTGCACCTCCAATTTGCTCTGCCAACTCCAAAAGGCCGCAAGCTGCACAAGCGGTTGCCGATGCATCACGGGGAGTGTCACATTCTTTCTCAACACGAAAATCCCAATGCGCAACCAAATCTTCAGGAAGATTTGTTATAAAGAAGTTTGCAACTCTTTTTGCCGCAGCAAGATATTTTTCGTCCTTTAACTGACGGTATGCAAGGGCCATTCCATATAATGCCCATGCAGTTCCCCTTGACCATGCACTGTCGGGAGCATTTCCCTGACCGCCGACACTTTCTATAAATTCACCCGTATAGGGGTCAAAAGACACAATATGATTTACAGAACCATCATCACGTATAAAGTATTTTATAACTGTTTCTGCGTGAGCTTCTGCAATATAACGGAATCTCGGGTCGTCAAGTTCATTTGATGCCCAGTAAAGAATAGGGAGATTCATGGAGCAGTCAATAATAGCCCATCCCTTTTTATTATTCCACGCACGGATGAAGTTTCCTTTCAAATTAAAACGTGCTGCAAGAAAGCTTGCGGCTTTTAACAACCTACGACGGGATTTATCATTGTTTTTTATCAGGTAGTTTGCACCTGCAGAAAGCTGCCACATAAAGCCGGCATCGTGGTCTACAAGGTCAAACTCATCTAAAACAACATCCATTTTTTCTTCTATTTCATTTGCCATTTCGGCATATTTCTCATTTTTTGTCTGCTGATATGCAATCCACAAAAGCCCGGGCCAAAATCCGTTAGTCCACCATCTGGGGGCTTTTTCATCAAATTCCTTTCCCTCTGACATATGTGGAAAACGCGGACCTATTTCTTCAGCAGTTTTTTCAAGTTTGGAAAGAATTCTTTCCATTGTTTCTTCTGCCCAATTTTTATAATTCATATTATTTCCTCCTGTTATAATTTTTTATAAACTACTTGGACTGCAAAGCAAGTAATAATCAGCAAATACCATACTTGAGTTCAAGCGGTTATCTAACGGGTACTCAACACGTTCCTCCTCAAGCTCTTCAATTACTGATATTCTTCCTTCAAGATAGTCCTTTAATCTGATAATTGCGGTGTCAATTCTTGCAATCGCACCGCCATAGCGTATATCCAATACTTCCCATCCCAAAGGCTTATATACGGAAAAGAAATAGTTACGATTTGCGTTTCTCAGCTCTTTCATATATTCCATCAGTTCCGGAAGGTCAACCTCCGAAATTTTTTCAAGCTCAGCTCTGTTATTTGCCTTATATTCCTTAACCAGTCTTAGACCCATATATGCCTTAAGAGAAAGGACTCTCGCCGTTTTTTCGGCAAATTCAAACATAAGCGAATGAGAATTACTGCTCTGCGCACACTTTTTAAACTTTTCCGCTAAAGCTCTGTAATGTTCGGAAAAATCCATACCGTTAAGATGGTAATCAAACATTCCAAGCAGTATATCCTGCCACATACAACGACGGCTTATACGGGTATCTTCCACATTGTTTCCATTGTATTCAGGAACACAATCCATCCAATCGTATACCCTGAAATCATCCCATGATTCGCCAGTAGTGGCTTCAAATCTTTTTGCAACAAACTCCTCGTCCGGTTCGTTATTGTAAATATGTTCTGCAAAGGTCTGGAGCTGATTAATTATGGAGAAAGGACTGCTTTCTCTGTGATCATCACCCCAAACGCATATAAACGCGTTTTTAACACCTCGTCTTTTGCATACCCTGACAGCAGGAACTGTCTTTGCATAGAAAGTGTTATAATTTGCGCCGAAAGTTCCTCCGCAACGGCAGGATGCAGCAAACCAGCAATCTCCATGCAAATCCTTATGAAGGTCTATCATTCTTTCGTAAATATCATCTGTTTCATGGTAGTAATCCCAATATACAAGCTGCATTTTATCAGGAACACTGTCACGGTCCTCCTGAGTAAACTCAATCTCGTTATTTTCATCATAATATCTGTCTTCTGTAAACTTACATCTGAAGAACATATCCGACCACATCATCGGTGTAAGACCATGCCTATCCACAATCTCCATAACACGGGAAAGATGTTCCCGCATAAGCTCTGCCTGAGGTTTGAATCCGTTCCTCCTTATGTAGTTACCAAGTCCCAAATCCCATGCCTCATCCATATTGAGGTGTATACGATTTGTACGGAAGCAGGGGGCTACTGCACCTATAAGCTTATCAATAAGTTCATAAGTTTCATCACAGCCTACCATAAGAACTGTGTGTGTATCTGCTAATTTCCTTACCTCGAGCTTTTTTATTGCTTCCTTAAGATGCCCGAGCACCTGAATGCAGGGAATCATTTCTATGCCTAATGAATAAGCATAATCGTCAATTTCCTTAAAATCCTTTTGAGAATATCTCGGGCGCATATTTGCCCATGTATGTAATGATGGTACTTCATAGCAATCCTCACAGTAAAGCATCATCATATTAAATCCCATAGACGCTAAAGTCCGAAGCATCTTTTTGCAGGATTCCACACTCAGCACTGAGCTTGCCTGTGAACCATCATACATAAAGCCACAAGTATCAAGAGGACAGCTTTCCTTGTATATAAAATTTTCCTCGTTCTGATGCTCTGTAAGATGTGTTATTGCACGGAAAATCATTCCCTCTCTTCCGAGTCTGAGTTCCGTATGTCTGCCGTTTTTGCAAATGTCAATCTCATTGCCTCCCGTAACAGTAATATTTACAACATCACCGTCTTCACCAGTTAACACTCCTCTTTCTTCAAGGTACTGGGGCATTACAGAAGTAAATCTTTCACTCAGGTTATTAATTTTAATTTTCACTGTTGACACTCACTTTCAAACATTATAATTTTTTGAATAATCTAAAGCATACAAAGATTATAATGTAATTTTTAAATTTAATATATATAAAATACTGACTTTTTTTATTAAAATTCTGCTATCTCAAAGTCGTATCATATTGACAAAACAATAATTTTTATTATAATAAATTTAGAAAAGAAAAAGGAGCTTTGCTATGTATTCTTCAGAATTTCTGTCAAATGACTACATTCATCTGAATGCCTGCGGCATAGAAAACCTCAGATACAATTGCAGTAATTTAAGAAAAGACGGTCGCGTTGATTATCATATTCTCTACATTTATAAGGGCAGATGTTTTGCCGTGAAACATGGTAAGGAAATCATCGTGGAAGAGGGTATGATGATACTATACAAACCGAAAGAAAGACAGGAGTACCGTTTTTTAGGTGCAGATGAGTCAATTTCCTGCTACATTCATTTTAGCGGTACGGGTTGTGATGAACTGATTGAAAAGCTTTCACTTTTACCAAATGACACTCTATATGTGGGAAAAAGCGGAACATTGAAATCAATTATGGAAAAAATGATTCTGGAGCATTCTTCAAAAAGAATCTGCTACGAACAGTTATGCAATTCTTATCTTATGGAATTTTTTGCAACTGCGACAAGAAAGTCTATTTATAACAACAACCCCAATATTTCAAAAAATATCCGCAAAATTGATGAGGTGCGTCTTCTTATGTATGAGCATTTTTCTGAAAATTTCCCTCTCCAGTACTATGCTGAATACTGTAATCTTAGTTTAAGCCGCTTTGCTCATCTTTTCAGAGACGTGGTCGGAATGACACCCATAACATATATTACAAAAATAAAGATTGACAAAGCCATTAATCTTCTGTCATCGACTGATATGCCCATAGGCGAAATTGCAGAAAAAGTCGGATTTTCCGACCAAAACTATTTTGGAATTGCTTTCAAAAAAGCAGTGGGAATGTCTCCAAAGACTTATCGTAAAGGAAACTTTTGAGTTTCCTTTTTTTATTTTAGCAGAATAATAATAAAACTTAGCACTATCTTATATTTATTTTTTTCTAACTTTAATGCTATTATTATATAAAATAATTATGTAAAGGAGAATTCTAATGGACATAAACGCTATTGCAAGAGAAGACTTAGGAAAAAACAGCAATATCAAGCTTGATATTTGCGACACAGAGCATGACCTTTATTGGAAAATGGCAATTGAGGTTATTGAAACCATTTCTGAAAATAACAAAAAAGGTGAACCTACACTGATGGTTATTCCGTACGGACCTCTCGGTCCTTACAGCCGTCTTGTTTATCTTGTCAACAAATACAGAATCAGTCTTAAAAACTGTATTTTTATGAACATGGACGAATATATGGGAGATTCTAATAACTACATCTGTAAGGATAGTCCTCTTTCCTTCCGCGGAGGAATGGAAAGAATCTTTTACAGTAAAATTGATGATGAGCTTAATGTTCTTCCCGAAAACAGATATTTCCCCGACCCTGAAAACCCCGGTGTTCTTATGGAGCTTATTAAAAAATACGGTAAGCTCGATATGGCGTGGGGCGGAGTCGGAATCAACGGACATTTTGCATTTAATGAACCGCCTGAGGCTGATGAAGTATGCACAAATGAGGAGTTTCTTGAAAGACCTACCCGCGTGCTTAAAATCTCAAGAGAAACAAAAACCATCAACTGCTTTATGAATTGCGGCGGTGACCTTAACAGCATTCCCGAATACTGTATTACAGTAGGTATGAAAGAAATGTTTATGGCTAAAAAGGTTAGAATGTGCATGCCCAGAGATTGGAATGCAGGTGCACTCAGAAAAATTCTTCACGGAGATGTTACTGCAAAAGTCCCCTGCTCCCTCTTCCAAAAACATCCTGATGCGAAAATCTACGCTGCAGATATTGCACTTAATTCTCCGACACCTGAAATCAGAGTATATAACAAATAAAACGAGGTGCTCAGATTGTCTGCAATAAAATTTGTTAAAGGTGATAAGGTTGTTTTTCCCGACAAGGTTCGGGAAGCAACCCTTGTCATAGAAAACGGAAAAATAACCGATACCGATTATCACGGTGAAATTCCTGAAAATGCTCAGGTCATAGATGCCCGTGGAAAATATGTAATGCCCGGTTTTGTTGAGATACATCTTCACGGCGGCGGAGGTTATGACTTTACTGATGCAACCGTTGAAGCATTTGAAAAAATCTCCGAGGTACACAGAAAATATGGTGTTACCTCTTTTATGCCTACTACTGTTTCCTGCGAGGACAATGCACTTGAAAATCTCTTTGATACATACCGCAAGGCAAAGCAAAAAGATACAAAGATGCGGTATCTCGGAATACACCTTGAGGGTCCCTTTATTTCCCTTGAAATGAAGGGTGCTCAAAACCCCAATTGTATAAAAGCTCCTACCCCCTATGAAACAGACAGGCTTCTTGAAATGGGAAGCGACATAATAAAAATGTGTACTGCAGCACCTGAGCTTGATGGCATGAATTATATGGCGCAACAGATGCTTAAAAATAATATTGTCCTGTCCTCGGGACATTCCAATGCTACATTTGATGATATAAAAAAAGCAAGGGATATGGGTTTTCACCACATCACTCATATGTATTCAAATACCCCAAGTGTAAGGAAAATCAATCAAATTGTCCGTGCAGGAATACTTGAAGCAGCATATTTTTATGATGATATAAGGATAGAACTTATTGGTGACGGGCATCACGTTCCGGCAGAAGTTTTAAAGCTTGCGCTGAAAATAAAAGGTGCAGATAAAATTAACATTACATCCGATGCAATGCGTGGTGCAGGAACAGATTCTAAAGAAAGCTATCTTGGGGAAATTAAAGAGGAAAACCGTGTAATAATTGAAGACGGTGTTGCAAAACTCCCCGACAGAAGTTTTTTTGCAGGAAGTATAGCGACCGGTCAGGTTATGCTGAAATGGCTTATAAACGAATGTGGTGTTTCCCTCTGTGATGCATCGAGAATGCTTTCTCTCACCCCTGCAACGATAGTTGGGGAAAACAAAGTCATTGGAAGCATTGAGAAAGGAAAATGCGCAGACATAATACTTCTCAATGAACAGTTAGATATAGTTGATGTATTGAATTTATAAAATTTAATTATTTTTTAGGACTACGGCTATTAGATAGCCGTAGTCCTTTATTTTATTCTTTATTCATCATTCTGTAAATAAGAACCATTGCTTGCTCTCGTTTAGCGTTTTCCTTTGGTTTGAACTTTCCTTCACCCATTCCGTTTACAAGGCTGGCACCTGCAGCCTTATTTACAAAATCTTCTGCCCACAGACTGATATCATTACTGTCGGCAAACTGACTTTCCGCAAGAGCAGTAATCTCGCCGTACTTTTGTTCATAAGCAGACACAAGAATCTTTGTAATTTCTTCTCGTGTTATATAGCGGTCGGGATGAACGTTTTTGCCGTCACCCTGAATCCAGCCGTTTTTAAGTGCGGTTTCAATGTAATCGGCGTGCCAGTTCTTTTCAGACACATCAGCAAAGGAGTCCTGGTACTCTTCGAGTTTTATATCAAGAGCCCTTACAAGCAATGTAATAAACTGAGCACGGGTTATATTTCTTTCAAGTCCCAGTGTTCCGTCTCCGTAACCCTCAATAACGTTGTCGTTGACAAGAGCAGAAATCTCTTTTTCTGCCCAGTGTCCGCCAAGCTCGGATTTATAAGTATCTGACGGCATGGGAACAGGCACGGTTTCTGCGGGAGGTGTCACGGGTTTTTCTTCATTTTCATTTCCGGAAGAACTTCCGCCTCCGCCACCGGAAGAATTTCCTCCGACGCTGGAATCACCTGCAGTACCATGATTGCCCTCTGTTGAAGAACCATTATTTTCTTCATTTCCGCCGGGAATTTCATCACCGCCGTCAAGAATGGGTTCTTCACCAAAATAAATATATTTACCGCTTTGTTTGAAGGATACCTCTTCTCCGTTTACTCTTACCTTCGACACATTACCGTTTGCCTTTACAGTCAGCTTCGAAAAATCAATGTCGTTATTGTAAGAATCTTCGGTATCATATGCAATATCAATTTCGTCAAGTTGCCAGTAAACACCAATATCCTCTATTTCCTCTTCAGAATAAATCACATATTCGTTATCAAGGATATTTTCAAGATAGCTTCCCTGTCTCAAAACAGCATTTACATAGCTTTCCTCTTTCTTTTCTCCAAGAGAAAGAGTTCCGTCTGTTTCATATGCACCAAAGGTTGTGGGAGCTTTTTGGGTCTTGTCAAACAAGGTGTAGAAGTAAATTTCGTTTTCAGTTCTGCGTTCCTTATCCGTAATTGTTGCCATAAAGGCGTTTGCAACATCATCAGTATAGTTTGTTTCAAGCTTGGTAGTCCTGATTTCTGCATCCTTACCTGCAGGCATGGGATAAAGAATAGTGTTAAAGGTCATGGGACCTTTTTTGTACTGTTCAAAGGTACCATACTTACACACGTCGAATACGCTTCGCTTTGAAGCATACAACCCATACTTAGTATTGATTGTCATATTGTCATTGTTTTTAACGGTTGCAACTATAATATTTGCCTGACCGCTAAAGTTAGTACGCATCGTATTGGTTTCTTCGTCAATGGTCATATTTGCCCTTGGTAGGAAATGCCATAACTGTTTGTACTTATGACCTTCAATATTATTGGCTTTCTGATAATCGTCCTGATAGTTATACTCTAATCCATATTCGGGCTTACCGTAGTCAACAACCACAAAGTATCCGCTTCTCAGGAAAAGTATGTCTCGCTCAAGGTCAAAATCCTCATTAAAGAGTGTCGGTGCATTATCATCATAATAGGTACGTGATGTTCCGCGGATATAGTCATACACCGTGTTGATTTCTCTGTCATCGGGATTAAGAGAGCCTTTTTGGGTTGTAACAGCCGACTGGTTGATGGGTACATACAAGGGGTCGTCCTTCATTTCGATTCCGTCTTCGTCTTTTTTGGGTACCTCATTACCGTTTTCGTCAATTTCAGTTGCGAAGACTATTGGGTCGTACTGGACAGCATACACCTTGTTACCTCTGCCGACAGCATCATTAATTTCAATTGTATTATGTCCTCTTGTGGAGCTTACCCAACGCTCGCTTCGGTCTTCTTCGTCGTAGTTACCCATTCGCTGGTCGGTTAAAAGGAAATTGCCGTAAGCCACCATAGAAACTGATAAGTCGTCCTGATGGCTGTGATTAGCTCTGCCCGGTGTCTGGAAAGACATTCCGATTGCATTATCATCCTTCCAATGGTCACGGAAGGTGGCAACTACACCGTCATCGTAAACCGTTGTCTGAAAATCGGGCTCCTCCCCCTCTTCACGGTGTGTTCCGACAAATTCCAATAGTGGGTCATCAAGGATCTCAAGATAATCCTGCAGATATGCACCGAAGTCTGCATTCCACGCACCATCGTCGCCAACCTGAAAAGCACCGAAACGCGGATTCATTCGTGTGGCAAGATAGCGAAGTGCCAGCACTGCACGCTGTTTACCGACATATATATAGTCTGACTCATCCTCAACCTGAGGGGTATAGAAAACAGAGTAATCAAAATTCAGTTTCTTTCCGTATTGCATAGGGGTGAGATATGCTCCGAGTGATTCAAATGAATATGAGTGCGACGCTTCAAAGGAAGATCCATCCTCGTGCATATTTCCTCCAACCTTGTAGGAGTTACGGAAGTTTGCAACATGGAGCCAGCCGCCTCTTACGGAGCCGCCGTATTCATTGTCAAGATAGTAATCTCCGTTTTCGTCGCGCCACAGTTCGCCGTGTGCATCCCTGAACTCAGGGTACATCATTGCAACGGAAAGAAGCCCCATTACACTGTATCCGCCCCAGTTAACTTTTTCATATTGATATGTCCAATGTTCCTCAAGCCATTGTCCTGCTATATGGGTACGCTTGAGTATCATGGTAAATGCCTCCGGAGTCATATATATACTGGGCATCAGCTTATCAATAGTCCACAGTGTTGAATAGCCCCAGCCTGAGGCATCAAGTCCGTGAGGATTGGAGGCACAGTAGGTTTCATAATCACCTTCATCTATTATTTTTCCGAGGATGGACCTTATTACATGAAAAGCAAAGGTTTCATCCCCTGTTGCTACATAAGCATCGACAGCATAGGAAGTTGCACCGCCTGGTGATGCTGTTGCCGCATCTTCGGGGTCTGTAATTCGTACAGTAGTGAGATGCATATTCGGTTCCCCGTCCATATTGTAGCAAAGCTCCTTAAAGGTGTTTAGCTTGTCGAAGGTCAAGTCACCCTTTATTTCCTGCTCCTGCGACCAGGGGAATGCATGGACCATCTTATATTCACGGTCAATGTGCAAACCATTTTCTATGTCATCCTCCACCATTTTTCCGTACAGATGGAGAGTAGCTGCACCGAGTTGGTCGGTATCAACAATATCCGGAAAGTCGAATTGTACGAATGCTCGCTTGGTGTTTTCGTCACGGGGGTAAACCTTTCCAATTGAAGTAACTGATTCCTCAATTAAAAGCTTACCTTGAACAAGGTCCGCCTGAGAATGAACGCTTCCGTCAACATAGGTAGTTCTTGTGGGGTAATAGGTTTTTACTACACCATTTACATCAACAGTAATATACGGTCTGTTTGCGGGATCGGAATCGTCGATTTCTACTCTATATCCGTCCTTGTTTGCCGCAATGAGACAGTAAACCTTTCTCTTGGTAGACGTCTGCTGAATTGATTTAATGTCACTCATGATGCTGATAGTATGCCAACCTGCATTCTTGGTAAAGTAGGTTCTGCCGCATGTTTTGTTGTAGGCATCACCCGAGCCCATATTATGGAACGCCTGCTCCGCCCAAGCACGTGATTGGTCAGAAAGATTACTGCGGGTGTAACCCATATTATAATTACTGCTCTTTTCACGGTAATAGGCAAGAACTTCCTCCTTACAAAGCTCGTAGTCACCTAATTTTGCAGCTTCTTCAACAGCTGCAAGTCCAGGATATTCCTCGTAGTATAAATAAGGGACAAAGCCTTCCTTCCAAGAGTTTGTGTCAGAATCCCATACACCGAAAAATTCTGCATCGGTAATATACTGTGGGTCGCTGTAATTAAAGTCGTTATATGCCGCTATGGTATCAAGATAATACTGTTCCTGCGTCCATTCAGATGCCGCCATTGCCGGAATTGTACCGGCAATGGACAAGCACATAACTAACGATATAATAAATGAAAGTATTCTTTTTGTTTTCATTCGAATGCCTCCTTTTATTTACCGAGGTGTGAGAGCAGTCTGTACACTACTACCATGGCTTCGTCTCTTCTAAGATTCTTGTCAGGTTTAAAATCACCTGTATCATAGCCCTTGAGAAGCTCGAGTCCTGAAGCTACTCTTACTGCATCTTTCGCCCAATCGGCAATGTTAACGTTATCAGTAAAGGCAAGCTCGTTTTCTGCTTTCACGTCAATAAGCTGTGCCTTGAGGGCGTTAAGAAGCACAACAGCCATTTCCTGACGGCTGATTACATCGCCTCCACGGAAGCCTCTTGCATCACCTGACATAATTCCGTGCTCTTTTGCGGTCTGTGCATAGGGAGCAAACCAATCCGCGGAAGAAGTATCGACGTAAATTCCGTTGTAATCATTAAGCTCGTAACCGAGGGCGGTTACAATCATCTTACAGAATTCGGCACGTGTTACTGTTCGGTCAAGGGCGAGGGTTTTTCCGTCACCCTGAACGATGCCCCTAAGGACAAGGTTCTTTATTTCGTTTGAACCCCAATGGTTTGTAAGCTCGTTGGTAGCGGTACTTGCCAGAACGGTTTCGGGGTCGGGTATTATGGCTACATTATCAGAAGAATCTGAGGAACCACCTCCGCCACCTCCGCCGCCTCCACCGCCGGAGCCTGCATTACCGCCGCCGGGAATTTCGTTATCGCGGATATTTGTATCTTCAAGAACTGTCATCTGATAGATTTTTGTTTCGCTGGCTGTGCCGTTAAGCGCAGTAAGTGTGATATTCACAGTTACTTCCTCGGAAGCTGTACCAACAGATATCTTCCATCCCTTTTGATCAGAAGTTTCTGCTATTGTTACGACGGAATTATCGCTTGCAAGAGCGAAAGAAGTCTTGAACTTTCCTTCCTTAGGAATTACGCTACCATTCTGAAGCGAAGCTGTTCCTATAGAATTTTTCATATCGTAATCAAGCTTTTCCCTGTCTGTCATATCGCTGTATGCACAGATATCAGTAATACCCGTTCCAGGTCCTGAGGTTTTTGTAACTGTGATTCTTACAAAGCGTGCCTCGGAATATTCAACGGCAAAAGCTTCTTCACTGTTGATATCGGTACCATGATAAATATCGGTAAATTCAACATTGTTGGAGCTTACTGCAATGGTAAATTCCTTGATTTTTGCAGTAGTATCTGCTTCAATAATTCTCATCTTGCTGAGATTCTTTACTTCCTGCAAATCAATATTTATTCTGTAGCTTCTTGACTCAGTGATAAACGAAGATTCAAGAATACCGTCAGCCGCATAACTTCCCAAAGCACCATCAACTGCAGTTGCAGGGCTGGCAGATTCGGAATTTCCAAACTCGTTTACCTTTCCTGTAAATACCTTGAAGGTTTTTGTAAAGGAATCCTGTGCAGCTATACCAGTTGCAGTTACCGTGATGTAGGTTTCGGCAGGAGATGCAAGATTAACTGTACCGGTATAAGTGTCAATAATCTCACTGTTTCCTGCAGTATAAGTGAATGTAACATCTGCAACAGAATCAAAAAGGGTAAGGTTGCCGTTTAAGTTAGTTGCTCTGTAATCAGGAGAAATTTTTGCAAAGTCAAACTGCTCCTCTATGGAATCGAAAAGTTCTTTACTAATAACCTTTTCTGTAAGAGAATCTATGGAAAGCTTACCTTCCTGCGGTGCCGTATATGTAATGGAGTCGGGCTTCTTTGCAGAAAGGAATTCCTTGTTATAAAGAAGAGTTTCGTAGATTCCACCGTTAAATGCGGAAACATTATATGTATTTCCCGCCAAATCAAGCTTTATCTTCTCCTTGTAGGCAATGGAGTCTTCCCTGTCTGTTCCTTCATTGAAGATTATTCTGCCATCTTTTACTGTAATGGTAAGAACTGTATCCCTGCCGTTTGTGAAGCTCATACTTCCGCCCGTATTATCTGCTGCAAAATCAATCTCAATTTCTTTTTTGCCTTCAAACACAAAGCCGTGCTGAAGAGCAATTGACTCAGTTTTTGTTGCAGAATTGCTGAGGGATAAGTTTTCCTCGGAATAAAGAGTTGTCTTGGCACGAAGGTCATTTCCAAGGATATGGTAGTCCTTGCTGATGACATGGAGATATCCGTCACTACTCTTACCGATACGAGCCTTGAGGGTCATTGTACGGTCGTCAATAGCCGGAATAACCGTGCCGTCAGAATTGATAATGTTAGCATCATATGTCCAGATAACATCATACGTTTCCCCGTCGATTGTAAGTGCGGAGGGAAGATTCATTCTGTCCTTGATAACATTGTCAATAGCAGTGTCGGAAACATTATCAAAGACACGGTCAATGATATAGCCTGATGAATTGAGCTCGTTATCGGAAAGAGTATAAAGTCCAAGTCCGCCTACTCTGAGGTCGTCACTGCCTTTTCTGACTCTTATCATCCAATATTTAGATGCGAAATCGTTGTCAAAATTGGTAATTACAACACCTGTATCCTTGGTAAAAGGACCGAAAACATGGGCTACTGTTTTCCACTCGGAATTACCCATGAGGTCAGGACGTGTGGGGAAATCTGCCCAGTCAAACTTGGGAACTTCACCGTCGGCACACATAATTTCGTACTCTTCAATTGTACCTGAAGATATTGAAATCGATGCACCGTTAATAGCTATGGGACCGCCTTGGAATGTAGTTACATACCACAGGTCGTCTGCCTTGGTGGTTTCGGTTTCGGGTCTTGGTGCAAGAATCTGGTTATTGCCGCTTGAAGACTGAGGCCACATAGCCGGAGTCATTCTGTTATAGTGAGTTGCACCTGACTGTGTGTTGGAAAGATACGCACTCTTAACATATCGGGACATATTATCCAATATGGCATCATTACTTATTGTTCCAAGAGCAAGATAGTTTACCAGATTCGTTTCACCGAATATTGCCTCGGCAAGATATGCACCTACAGAAGCATCACGGAAGCCTGTCACTACAAAACGGATATACTTCACTGCCTCCGTAGGCTCATCAAATACAATGGGATAGAATTCCGCTTGTCCAGCAGCATCGGTATTATCGGCAGGACGGTCGGAGGGGTTTTCCGCATATCGGTCAGCGATTGTGCCCTCGTAATGCTTAGTCCAGCTTATTCCGTCGGCGGAGGTCTGAATCTCGTATGAAGAAATGCTGTCCATAGGCCATGCCCATATTTCCATTCTTTTTATAACCTTGGGATTAACCCAGTTATATTCGATAGCGGAGCCTACTGTGTCAAGCTTTTCAAACTTATCCGGGTTATAATAGGCATTACGTGGCTCTTCGAGAGTTGAGTGGTCATAGTTCGTGTAGGTAAAGTTATCGTTTAGGATATTGGTATTGGTTTTTACTTCACCGCTGCCGTCATTACGAACTACATAAATTTTCTGTGCACCCTCAAGAAGAAAGTCCTTCTTTGTCACGAAAGATACAGACGGATTTGCTGAGTCGGTAATGATAGCAGTGAGAACAACGCTTTCATCCTTTTCATGGTCGGAAATTTCACCTGTTTCAAGGTTGATAAGATTTGATGAGGATTCCCATGAAACATTGTAGGTTTTTCCGTCATAAATATAAGTGTCTACCAAACCAACACTTGTTACTGTGATGAAATCTGCAGGGAGACTATCAAAAAATTCATTTACAGCTGTATAAGCTTCCGATATATCGTCTGCCGAAGAATAGGTAAAATCAACAGAATCGAGAACAGTTCCCGATGTAGGATTATTAAACCTTACCATCCAGTATTTTGATACGGGAGCTTCAGGCAAATCAATAACAATAGGACTTGTGGAATTAAATGTTCCCCTGATTGTGGCTATAGTCTGATAAGGAGCATTTTTGTCGGGAGAAAGCGTATCGTCGCTTGTCATATCAAAGCCCGATTCTTCTGTACTTGCGCAGAGGATTTCGATACCCTTTGCACTGCCTGCTCCAAGGTTCAGAGTAACACGATTAATTTTCATGGGCACAGAGGAGAATCCGGTAGCGTACCAAAGTTCACTTCCGTACGGAATAACCGAGGGCACTGTTCCGTCTTCCTTTACTGGCCAGATTGCTTCCGTGCTTCTCTTATAGGATGGGTCAGCCTCGGAGGTGTTGGAAACTACGAAGCTTGCCATATTGTGCGAATATGCCACATACTTCCCTGCTGCTTCCTTGGGAGCGTTGGTATAGGTTACCTCTGTGTCCGATTTCGGAGCCGCTTCTGAAATATATGCTTCGCTGAATCCTTCGCCAAAAGATTTTACAACAAAACGGAGCTCGGATACTAATTCCTCGTCAAATGTGATGGGATAGTAAACTGCGCTGTCCGTGTAATTACTGTCTGCTACGATGTCTGAAAGACTTCCTGTTTTAATATCCGTCCAAGAGCCGTTTTCATACTTTTGCACGGCATATTCATCCACAGAGCCTGCTTTCCACAGCCATAAATCGATGCGGTTAGTCTTGTTAGGTGCAAACCATGCATAGTTAATATAGCTGTTTTCCTGTGTTATCTTTGCAAATTTCTCGGGAGAAGACTCCGGAGAGATATTTCCCGAGGTCAGGCGGTCATACGCCGAGAAGAAAAATCCGTCACGCAGGAGAGATATATCCGTGCCATTTTCAAAGGAAACTCCATCGGAAACAGTCACCATACACTCATTTTCAAGCGGAAGAAGTGTGTAGGTTTTGGAAACTGTATGACCGATATTGGAAACCGTATCCTTGATATTTGCGGTAATAGTTACTGTGTCTGGCTCTTCGTGGAAAGAGATATTACCGTCAGCATCAAGAAGGTCGGAATCATCGCTCCATGAAACGGAGTATGTTTCAGAGTTAAATGTAAATTCAGTCTTTTCAAGGCCTGAAATTTTCTTGCTTGCCTCGGAAGACTCGGGAGTATCGGTAGAAAGCTCATCAAAGACATTTTGTGCAGCAAGTGTAAGATTACCAAGCTCACTGTCTGCCACTGTATAAAAGTCAATTGCACTTACATATGCATAGCTCTTAAGTGTAGTGTCTTCGTTATACTCATTCTCGTATTCGGGGATTCTTACCATAATTGTATGTGCAGGAACTGCCTCGGGAATGCCGAAGGAAATACTCTCCCCTGCACTGAGGTTACAGTCAATTACTGCAACGGGGTCCTGCTCCCAAAGACCTATTCTGTTAGCCTGTGATAAAGGATAACTATTAGCAGCAGCAGAAATAGAATAGCCAACTGGCTCTGTTGAAACGAAATCTGTAGCGACATACACCTCTATTTTCTTAACTGTACCTGCTGAAACAGTCATACCAATTTTATTAACCTTAACCTTTGAACCCCTGAAATTTGTTGCATACCAAATTCCTGCATCTGCATTATTAACATCCGGACCTACAGCATATCTCCAAATTTCGCCCGTGTAGCTACCTGTATTTTTATGTGTACATGATGTAGCACTAATTGATCTTCCTCCGGACATATAGTCTTCAATATATGGAGATTTTCTTGCCGAGGAGGTAAAATACGAGGGG
>JAZUPX010000005.1:0-3673 GCA_045605405.1 Clostridia bacterium | reverse complement strand
GAGGGACTTATAATTTCATATTGACCAAAACATCCCACGGCTATTGCCGTGGGATGTTTGCTTTAGTATTTCCTAATGATTTTACTTCTAAATATCAGCGTTGTCACAACGGTTGAAATTATAATTTCGGGAATCATATATGTACCGTTGTATACAAGGGAATAGATAAGTACACTTTCCCCCTCGGCATAGACTCCCCAGATAAGCACGCCCGAAATTATGTGGCATACATATCTCAGCAAGGTTACGGCAAGTGCAGAAAGTCCTGCAGAAAAAGCCTTTCTTCCAGTTAAATTAAAGACTATGCCCGAAAGCCCCAATCCACCGAATGCTATAATGTAATCTAAAAGAATTACCAGCACAAAACTCAAAAAGGTCTGTGTGGGTGGTGGGTAGAATCCAAACATCATCTGCAGTATTGCATAGGCAAGGGAGGAGCAAAGTCCCCACTTTGTTCCGAACATAATTCCTACTGCAATAATCGGTACCATCGACGCTATTGTTACGCTTCCGCCTTGAAGCCACGGTGCAGGAATCAGCTTGCTGACCCACATCAGGACTGTCGCAAGTGCAACTAAAAGTGCACTTGTTGTTAGTTTTTTAGTTGTGTTCATTTTGTTATTCCTCTCTTTTGTAAATTTAGTGAGTGGGAATAATTCCAACAAAAAAATCGAACCGTGGGAAAATCGGTTCGATTACAGAAAATCTAATCAATTATTTTCCCTACGTTGGCATTATCCAAATCAGGTTACGGGTTAAAGCGACATTACGCTTACTCTCAGCCTACTTGTGCAAGCACCCCTGTTGCTTCGAAGCAAGTTCATTATACAACTGCTTAATGGGTTTGTCAAGAGCTGTTTTTGAAGATATTTGGCAGGCTTTTTGCACTATTGAAAACATTATTTATATTATTGGAAATATTTATTGCAAATAAAAAACAGTAGTGATATATTTTCCTTAAAGAATTTCTTTAAGGAGGAATTGTTATGAAATGTATTGTAAACGGCAGAATTGTCCTTAAGGACAAGGTCGTGGATAATTGTGCATCGTTTTTAGTGACAAGATAGAAAAAATCGTAAGAGAAAGCGAAATCAATACTGCAGATTATAAAATCATTGATGCAAAGGGCAGACTCGTTGCACCAGGTCTTATTGATATGCACATTCACGGATACTTGGGTGCAGATGCTTCCGACGGCGATGCTGACGGAATCCGCAAAATGGCGGAGGGTATCATTAAAAACGGTGTTACCTCTTGGTGTCCCACGACAATGACCGTTTCAAAACAGGAAATAGAAACTGCATTTGACTCTGTAAGAAAGGTTAAAAACAGCGGTGAATACTACGGCTCCCGAATCCTCGGAGTTAACAGCGAGGGTCCCTTTATAAATGAATCTAAAAAAGGTGCACAAGCAGGGGAGCATATCCTTAAACCCGATGCAGACTTTATAAAGAAACATTCCGATATTGTGAAGCTTTTCACAGTTGCTCCCAAAGCAGGAATAGAGCTTGACGAAAAGCTTTCTCCTGCAGAAAAGCTCAAGGTTGTTCAGGGACTTATGGAACAGAACGATTTACGTGCAGCAGCTATCTATGAAACCATGGGTGTGTACTTCGGTTACACCATTGCATACTACTCAATGTTCTACGACATCAAGCATGTGCTTATTATGGGTAGAGTTACAAGCGGTAACGGCGGTGCAATTATTCTTGAAAAAGCAAACGAAGTTCTGAAAACGGAATTCCCCGAGCTTTTCGCGAAAATCCAGCTTCATATTCCAGACGAAAAAGCAAGAAGAGTAGGTCAGTCCGTTGCGGCTGCAAGCCTTCCCAAAATCGGATAATAGTAAGAGCAGTGTTTGACACTGCTCTTTAATTATTGTATAATATTATCATAAGGACGGACAAGGAGAACGAATATGACTTTTTACGCAAAGGAATTTTCTCAGCTTACGAATGAGGAATTATACGAAATTTTAAAATCCCGTGCAGAAATCTTTCTTTTGGAGCAGGGGATAGTCTGTCAGGATATGGACGATATTGACTACGAAAGTATGCACTACTTTTTCACCTCGGGAAAGAGGGTTATCGCCTATTTGCGAGCCTTTGTTTCCGACAAGGAGAAAAATATCGTAACAATCGGCAGGGTTATCACTCTTGAACACAAAAAAGGGCTTGGAAGCGAGCTTATGAAGAAAAGCATTACTGATATGAAAGAGCGTTTCAGCCCCTCTAAAATATCTGTTCACGCACAGAAGCAAGCCGCAGGCTTTTATGAAAAGATGGGCTTTGTGCCCGTTACGGGAGAATACCTTGAAGAGGGAATAGTACACATTACAATGGAGCTTGAATGATGAAATTTTTACTTACCACACTCAATGCAAAGTACATACACCTGAATCTTGCCATACGGTCGATTTCCGTATTTTGCAGGGAATTCAACCCCGAAATATGCGAATATACCATAAATGACAATGTAGATAATATAATCGCATCACTTCACTCAAAAAAAGCTGATGTTATTGCTTTTTCCTGCTATATATGGAATATTGAAAAGGTTTTGTATATTTCCCAGTGCCTTAAAAAAGTCAATCCCAATCTCATAATAATTCTCGGCGGACACGAGGTTTCCCACGATTCAAAAGAGATTCTTAAAGAAAATCCGTGGATTGATTTTATCATACGTGGAGAGGGAGAAAAAACCTGCTATGAGCTTTTTGAGGCACTTTATAACAGAAGATTTGTAGATAAAATTCCATCCATTACTTACAGAGAAGAAGATAAGATTATGGAAAACCCTCTCAGAGAAGCAGGCAGTCTTAACGACTATCCCTTTGCATATGATGAAAGCATCCGTGATTTTAAGGGCAAGATAGTCTACTACGAATCCTCAAGAGGATGTCCCTACTGTTGCAGTTATTGTCTTTCGGGGGACAACAGGCGGGTTGATTACCTTGACCTTGACCGTGTAAAAAAAGAACTTCTGTTTTTTATTGAAAACGAAGTTCCTCTTGTAAAATTTGTTGACCGTACCTTTAATGCCGATAAAAAAAGAGCGAATAAAATATGGAAATTTATCATTGAAAACAGCAGAAAAACCAAGTTTCATTTTGAACTGGCAGGAAGTCTTATTGACGACAGTACCATAGAAATTCTGAAAAATGCACCCGAGGGAGTCATTCAGTTTGAAATAGGTGTTCAGTCTACCAACGAAAATACGATATCTGCAATAGGAAGAAGCATTGAGTTTGAAGATGTAAAGGAAAACGTGGAAAAAATTCTTGCTTTAGGGAATATACATATTCACCTTGACCTTATTGCAGGACTTCCGTATGAAGATTATGAAAGCTTTGGAAAATCCTTTGATGATGTTGTTTCCATACGTCCTCACGTGTTGCAGTTAGGTTTTTTGAAACTGCTCAAAGGCTCGAGGATTAGAGAGCAGGAAAAAATATTTGGTTACAGGTACAAGGAAAAAGCTCCGTATGAAATAATGGAGAATAACTACATTTCCTTTGACGAAATTATAAGGCTCAAGCATTTTGAAGAAGTATTTGAAAGGTATTATAACAGCGGTGATTTTAACCGTTCAATGGACTATCTTTTCTCGCATAATGCGTCACCGTTCAGGGTTTTTGAGTTTATTGCTGATTATTTTGATAAGAATAATCTTT
>JAZUPX010000004.1:0-1641 GCA_045605405.1 Clostridia bacterium | reverse complement strand
AGCGGTATAAGAAGTGCATATAATACAGGTAGAGGAAAGATTATAATCCGTGCAAAAGCGCAGATTGAAGAACATAAGGATGGTACAAGCTCCATTATTGTAACAGAGCTTCCCTATCAGGTTAACAAGAAAATGCTTGTTGAATCAATCGCAAATCTTGTTAAGGAAAAGAAAATTGAAGGACTTTCCGATATTGATGACCATTCATCCGACCGTGTCGGCATCCGTCTTGAAATTTTCCTTAAGAGAGATGCAAATCCGCAGGTTGTACTTAATCAGCTTTATAAATATACCCGTCTGCAGGACAGTTTCAGCGTAAATCTCCTTGCAATCTGTGACGGAAAGCCTAAAACAATGGGACTTAAGGAAGTTTTAGATAACTTCATCACGTTCCAGAAAGAAATCGTTACAAGAAGAATCAGGTTTGACAAGGCAAAAGCGGAAGCAAGAATGCATATACTTGAAGGTCTGCGTATAGCCCTTGCAAATATTGACGAAGTAATAGAAGTTATTAGAAATTCCTATGATGATGCCAAGGAAAACCTTATGGCTCGCTTCGGTTTCTCCGAAATTCAGGCACAGAGCGTACTCGATATGCGTCTTGCACAGCTCCAGCGACTGAACGGAGAAAAGATTGACGACGAATATAACGAGCTTACTGCAAAAGTAGAAGAATATATTGCAATTCTTGCTGATGAAATGCTTCTTCTTGCACAGATTAAGAAAGAGCTTACCGAAATCCGTGACAAATTCGGTGACGAAAGAAGAACAAACATTGAAAATGTTATGACGGAAATCGACATAGAAGACCTTATCGAGGAAGAGGAAAGTGTAATAACACTTACCAATGCAGGTTATATTAAACGTATGCCCACTTCCACATATACAAGTCAGCACCGCGGAGGTAAGGGTATAAAGGGAATGACTACCAAGGATGAGGATTTTGTAAAGACTATTATGGTGGCATCAACCCACGACAATATGCTGTTCTTCACAAACCGCGGAAGAATGTACCGTCTGAAAGGGTATCAGATTCCCGAATCAAGCCGTCAGGCAAAGGGCAGTGCAATCGTAAACCTGCTCCCCGTGGAAAAGGACGAATATGTAACAGCACTTATTGCTCTCAGGGAATTTGAAGAAGATAAATACCTTCTTATGTGTACAAGAAACGGTGTAATAAAGAAAACTGCCGTTACAGACTATAACACAGCGAGAAAGGGCGGTATTATCGGTATTTCCCTTGACGAGGGGGATGAGCTTATCAGAGTAGAGCTTACAAATGGTGAAAACGACGTTGTAATCGGTACCTATAACGGTATGGCAATCCGCTTCAATGAAAAGGATGTCCGCTCTATGGGCAGAGTAACACGCGGTGTTAAGGCAATTACTCTCCGTAATGGTGACTATATCGTGGGAATGTGCCTTGCGTCCGAGGATACACAGCTTCTCGCCGTGTCCGAGCTTGGCTACGGTAAGAGAACAGACCTTTCCGAATACCGTGTTCAGTCCCGTGGCGGTGTAGGTATAAAGACATATAAGTGCAGTGATGTGACGGGTAATGTGGTAAGCGTAACCACAGTTAAGGATGATGAGGATATTATGATGATTACCTCCGAGGGTGTTATCATAAGAATCCCTGCA
>JAZUPX010000003.1:0-6739 GCA_045605405.1 Clostridia bacterium | reverse complement strand
TGAAGAATTTTATTTCTTCACCGAGGTGTATCAAGATTTAGGTTCTGGTGGCAACACCGTGGGGGTTCAAGTCCCTTCATCCGCACCAACAAAGACGGTTGATTTTAAAATATAAATCAACCGTCTTTTTAACTTAAATTTACTTTGTTATAAAATCATAATTTGTTAGTATAATAATACTATGAACACAATTTATAAACAAAACATAAATTTCAAATTAATATGTATAATACTGTGCTTCGTTTTTTGTATACGGGTTTTTACATTATTCAGCACAAGTGCTTTTTCACATAAAAAAAGCACAATAATTGTATCCTTGGGCGATTCATTTTCTTCAGGCGAGGGGATTCCCCCTTTCTACGGGCAGGATGACACTCCGGAAAACAAGGTAAATAATTATGACTGGCTTTCCCACCGTTCACAAAAATCGTGGCCTGGAGAGCTTACTCTTCAGGGAGTAAGTGGAAAAATGAGCGAAAACCGAAACACAAACTGGTACTTTGCTGCTGTCGCAGGTGCTACAACAGAGCACCTCACCAAAAGTTTTAGAAAGGATTATAATGTTTCGGGAAAGGTAGGATATAAGGACATTCCTCCGCAGCTTGATATTTTCAAGGAATTGGATGGCAAAAAAGTTGACTATGTTACAATAACAATCGGAGGGAATGATGCCGATTTCCAAAACCTTGTAATGGATGCCGTAGCAGCAACATTAAATCCTGAAGTGTTGGATATAAGACTCAATATGGTTTGGGAAGAATTTTTCCGCAGCGGAGGCACCCGTGATAAATTAATAAAGGCGTATACCGACATATCCCGTATTGCCGGCCCTCAGGCAAGAATAATTGTTGCAGGATATCCGAAATTGCTTCACCAACAGGGCAAGGGAATCTTTTTCACAAAAGAAACCGCTGCAATATTGAATAAAGCCATATCAAAATTCAATGACGAAATTGAAGCCGTTGTAAAATCCTGCAAAAAAAGCGGTATGCAGATTTATTTTGTTTCTGTTGAAGAAGCTTTTGACGGACACGAAGCATATTCCGATGACCCTTATATTAACCCCGTAATGTTTAAGCAGAGTGAAGAGCTTTTCCCTGTTATTGTAAGCTCTTATTCAATCCATCCCAATGAAAAAGGCGCGGGTATTTATGCAAAATGTGTTCAGGAAATGATTGACAAGCTTGAAGATGAAAAAAACTCTGCTCCACAAAAAAAGAAGCTTACAGACTATTTCAAGCTTAATTTTTAATAAAAATGACACAAATTGGGGACTATCCCCAATTTGTGTCATTTTCTTTTTATAAACCTGCTATCTGCATAATAAAGGCGGTTAGTGCCGCTCCTACC
The DNA here is from genome assembly GCA_045605405.1 of Clostridia bacterium. Classification (GTDB taxonomy): domain Bacteria; phylum Bacillota; class Clostridia; order UMGS1883; family UMGS1883; genus UMGS1883. Next base: position 5,389 of record JAZUPX010000003.1, on the reverse strand, counting down.
GCAACAGTCAAAAGTCCCCGTTTGAAGTATGCCAATATCACAGCAATAACGAAGCCTGCCGCTGCAGAAGAAACTGAGCCTGTACTTGAAAAAACTGCAGGAACAGTCATTGCAGAAAGCACCACATAAGGTACATAATACAAAAAAGACTGAATCCATCTGTTTTTGATTTTCTTACGGAAAACCACCATAGGAGTAAGACGGATGAGATATGTAACAGCAGCCATTACACCTATTGCAGAAAGAATATATGCTGTATTCATCATACTTCTCCCCCTTCCTCGGTTTTGATAGGGAAAAGAGTCGCACATAAACTGCTCACCAAAAGGGTTATTATTATGATAGTCCATCCGCCTGAAATATTTTTGAGGGCAGGCACATATGAAAATAAAAGACTTGCCATAACTGCCAACAGCACAGCTATAAACACGCTCGTATTTTCCCTTGCAGGAGGGATAACAATAGCAATAAACATACCGTAAAGTGCTATACCCATTGCCGAAGAAAGTGCCTCGGGCATAACGGTGGTTGCAACTGCACCCGCTGCTGTGCCGAGTGTCCAGCCAAGCACAGGAGTTATAATAAGACCTGCCATATACACGGCTGTAAGGGGTCTTTGATGACGCATTGAAACGGCAAAAATTTCATCGGTTATTCCGAATGACACCAAGAGCCTCTGCCACAGCTTCATAGAAGAATCAACCTTCTGGGAAACGGAAAGTGACATAAGAAAATACCGCATATTGATAATCAATGTTGTTATTGCAAGTTCAAAAAAACTTCCTAATGCCAACATTATATTCACCCCTGCAAACTGACCTGCACTCGTAACATTGGTAAGTGATGTAAGAATCGCAGCCCATGACGGAATACCGCCTTTGACAGCAGCTATTCCAAACGCCATTGATACAGAGAAATATCCGAGACAAATCGGGATTCCATCCTTTATTCCGTTAAAAAACTCATTTCGTTTCATCTGTAACCTCTTACAATCTTTCTGCCAGAGCCTGACGCTTTTTCCACTTGCCTGAAAGGAAGTAAATCATACTTGGAATTGCAAAACCGTAGGGTGCAAGTGCATACCCCAGAACAAACCCATAAAATCCCCAATGAAAAACAATGCCAAAAAGGTAACTGAGACCAATTCTGAGCAACACACCGTCAAGTAGGGCAAGCACCATACTGAGTTTTGAATGTCCTATTCCCTGAATAAAAGCACCGCTTCCGCGCATAAGTGCAAAGGCAGGAAACATCCAGAGTATTGCACTTATGAAAGTTTTTGACATACCGTGAACAAGAGGGTCATCGGAGAAAATTTTAAACAGCCATTCTCCGAAACCGATATACAAACCAATAAAGAACACAGTCAGTATACCTGAATATAGCCACGCATAATAGACAACCTTTTTCGCTCTGTCGCCTTTTCCTGCGCCTATATTCTGACTTATCATCGGAATTGCAGCATACTGAATACCCATACAGATTTTATTTACAATATCGTCAATTCGTACACCTACACCAAATGTTGCCGATGCTACGACACCAACCTTGTTAATAAGCGAATTTACAAACAACATTGAAACATTGATAAATCCCGACTGAATTGCCATAGGCGTGCCAAGACCTACAATCATTTTGGTGTAGTTCTTTTTTATTTTAAAGCTTTCTTTTTTGAAGTTAAAGCCAAACTCCTGCTTGTTTTTGTAAAGGTAATATATTGAGAATATAAATGACACTGCCTGACCTATTATTGTTGCCCATGCCGCACCTGCCACGCCAAAGCCCATAAGCCCCGTAAATATGTAGTCAAGGACAAGGTTTACCACAGATGCAATTACAATAAAAAGAAGCGGTCTTTTAGAATCACCCATTCCGCGGAGAACTGCAGAAACCATATTATAGCCTGCAGTGAACACCATTCCTCCGCCGCAGATAATAAGGTAATGTATTGCCATATAGTAGGATTCTTTCGGCATATTAATTGCATTTAAAATGGCATCCTTAAAAATAATAAACACACCTGTGAATATAAGGGCAATAATCATAAGAAGTCCAAAAAGCGTACCTATGATATTGTTCAGCTTCTCTCTTTTCCCCGAACCTATCGCCTGAGAAACAAGTACCTGACCTGCATTTGAAAATCCAAGGCAGACCATTGCGGCAAAGTTTATAAGCTGACTGCTTTGTGCAACGGCTGAAAGCCCGTCCGTACCTACATATTTCCCGACAATAATCATATCAATGGTACTGTAAAGCACCTGCAATGCGTTTGATGCCATAAAGGGAAGCGTAAACCACAGAAGCTGTTTTGCTATATTTCCTTTTGTAAAATCTTTTGCAAGTTTGCCTGACATTTTATCTATCTCCGTTTCAAAATTAGCTTTATTATACAACAGAAAAACAGTTTTAACAATATAAATAAAGAGGTTTTTTATAAAAACTGTCTGTATCTGTGTTGATTGTCCCTCTTTTTTGTGTTAAAATAATTTTAATACATATTTAAGGGATGATGCAAATGAAACTTTCTGAGATTTTTTCCGATAAGCTTTCTCTCTCATTTGAGGTGTTTCCGCCAAAGACCGATACTGCTTTTGACAGTGTTAAAATGGCAACCGAGGAAATTGCAAAACTAAAGCCCTCGTTTATGAGTGTTACATACGGTGCAGGCGGTGGTACAAGCAAATATACGCTGGAAATTGCAAAAAACATAAAGCAAAGGCATAATGTACCGACTCTTGCCCACCTTACCTGCGTTTCCTCAACAAAGGAAACCGTCCGTGAGAAGATAGCCCAGATGCAGGAGGCAGGTATTGAAAATGTAATGGCACTGCGTGGCGACCTTACACCCGAAATGGAGGGGCTTGACCGAAGTCACTGGGATTACAGATATGCAATTGACCTTATCCGTGACATAAAGGAAAGCGGTGCAGATTTCTGTATTGGCGGGGCGTGTTATCCCGAGATTCATCCCGAAAGCATAAATCAGAAAGAGGATATAAAACACCTTAAAGAAAAGGTTCAGGCAGGGCTTAACTTCCTTACCACACAGATGTTTTTTGACAACAATCTTCTCTATAATTTCCTCTACAAAATTCGTGAAGCAGGAATCACCGTACCCGTGATTCCTGGAATTATGCCCATTACAAACGCCAATCAGGTTGAGCGTGCAGTAAAGCTTTCGGGGTCCTTTGTTCCACAGAGATTTAAGAGCCTCGTGGATAAATTCGGCTCATCCCCTGATGCTATGAAGCAGGCAGGAATTGCCTATGCAACTGACCAGATAATAGACCTTTTTGCAAACGGCATAACCAATGTGCATGTTTATTCAATGAACAAGCCTGATGTTGCTGAAAAAATACAAAATAATCTTTCAGATATTTTAGGTTGATTATGAATACGATATTTACAAAGATATTTGATGCCCCACCCTTTGACAAAAAAGAAATACTCCGCTATGCAGGAGCAAAGGAAGATACTCCTAAAGTTTCGGAGCTTATTGAAAGCTGTATTGAAGAAGCTAAAGGTAAGCTTTCCTACAAGGTATGCTACGGGCATTTCCCCATATTGATAAAGGAAAATTGTGTTGACCTTTTCTTTATGGAAACTGAAAGTGAGAGTCTTGCGAAAAATCTTGCAAGTTCCAGAAGCATTATATTATTCGGAGCAACGGTCGGAATTGAAATTGACAGACTTATTTCCCGTTACGGGAGAATTTCACCATCGAGAGCACTTATCTTTCAGGCTATTGGTGCTGAAAGGATAGAAAGTCTGTGTGCCGAGTTTACAAAATTTATACAAAAGGAATATGGGGCTACTGTCCCCCGTTTCAGTCCGGGATATGGTGACTTTAGATTGGAAGTACAGAAAGACTTTTTCAGGGTTTTAGAGCCAAGTAAAAGGATAGGTCTCACCCTCAATGAAAGTATGCTGATGACACCGACAAAATCAGTTACGGCAATTATCGGCATAACTGACAGCAATTGCAAAGAGTTAAATCACAACTGCAAGGATTGTAATAAAACTGACTGTATGTACAGGAGAGCATTATGAACATTAAAGATTATATAAAAGACAATTTTCTATACCTTGACGGTGGAATGGGAACACTTCTGCAGAAAGAGGGACTTCTCCCCGGAGAAATGCCCGAAAGATGGAATATTACCCATCCCGAAATAATTACGAAAATTCACCGTGATTACTTTGATGCAGGAAGCAATGTTGTTAACACAAATACATTTGGTGCAAACAGCCTGAAGTTTTCCCCAAACGAGCTTGAAGAGATTATAAAAACGGCAGTTGAAAACGCAAAAAAAGCAATGGAGGAATCCACATCCCCACAACCAAAATGGATTGCCCTTGATATTGGTCCGAGCGGAAGAATGCTTGCACCATACGGCGATTTTAAGTTTGAAGATGCGGTAGCTATGTTTGCCGAAACCATCAAGCTTGGCGTTAAATACGGTGTTGACCTTATAGTTATTGAAACAATGAACGACAGCTATGAAACCAAGGCAGCACTTCTTGCCGTTAAAGAAAACTGTGACCTCCCCGTATTTGTTTCCAATGCATACGGTGAAGACGGCAAGCTGATGACAGGTGCTACTCCCTCCGCAATGGTCTCGTTGCTTGAAGGTATGGGTGCAGATGCAATCGGTGTTAACTGCTCCCTCGGTCCGAAAGCACTCGTGAAAGTGTGTGAGGAATATCTTGAAAAGGCATCTGTTTCCGTTATATTAAAGCCCAATGCAGGACTTCCAAAGTCGGTAAACGGACAGACGATGTATGATGTTCTTCCCGATGAATTTGCAGAGGATGTTACGTCTCTTATGAAAAAGGGAATCTGTATTGCAGGCGGTTGTTGCGGTACTACCCCCGAATATATTGCAGAGCTTGTGGAAAAATCTGACGGACTTATCCCTCTCCCGATTGAAAAGAAAAATATAACCTGCGTATCGTCATATACACATGCTGTGGAGTTCAGGGATGTGCCAATTCTTATAGGCGAGAGAATCAATCCCACAGGCAAAAAAAGGTTTAAAGAAGCACTTAAAAACAATGATATTGACTATATCTTAAACGAGGGACTTTCACAGCAGGAAAAGGGTGTACATATCCTTGATGTCAATGTGGGACTTCCCGAAATTGATGAAGCCGAAATGCTTGAAAAGTCAGTTTTTGAACTTCAGGCTATTATCGACCTGCCGCTTCAGATTGACTCATCTGACGCAGTTGCAATGGAAAGAGCACTCCGCATATATAACGGTAAAGCAATGATAAATTCCGTAAACGGCAAAAAGGAGAGCATGGACAAGGTATTCCCTCTTGTAAAAAAATACGGCGGGCTGGTAGTTGCCCTGACATTGGATGAAAACGGCATCCCCCATACTGC
>JAZUPX010000002.1:0-4682 GCA_045605405.1 Clostridia bacterium | reverse complement strand
ACACCTACATTGTCTGATACTGAGTTACCACCCCAAGAACCACAACCAAGTGTGAGGGAAGGAGCAAGTTTGAAGTTGTAAAGGTCACCGATACCGCCGTGTGAAGAGGGAGTATTTACTAAGATTCTGCAGGTTTTCATTCTTGCAGCAAAAGAATTAATCTTTTCCTTTTCTGTAACTTCATTAAGGTATACAGAAGATGTATGACCAAAACCGCCGTCTTCAACAAGTCTTTCCGCCTTGTCAAGAGCTTCTTCAAAATCCTTTGCCTTATACATTGCAAGTACGGGAGAAAGCTTTTCGTGTGCAAATTCTTCTGAAATTTCAACGGATTCAACTTCACCAATAAGGATTTTTGTACCCTCGGGAACAGTTACACCTGCAAGCTCTGCAATTTTAAAAGCAGGCTGACCAACGATTTTTGCATTGAGTGCACCGTTGATGATGATTGTCTTTCTTACCTGTTCTGTTTCTTTCTCGTTTAAGAAGTAGCATCCTCTTGTTGCAAATTCTTCTTTAACCATATCGTAAATGCTTTCAAGAACAATTACTGCCTGCTCGGATGCACAAATCATACCGTTGTCGAAAGTCTTGGAGTGGATGATGGAGTTTACAGCCATAAGGATGTCAGCAGAGTCATCAATAATTGCAGGGGTATTACCTGCACCAACACCAAGTGCGGGCTTACCGCTTGAATATGCAGCCTTAACCATACCGGGACCGCCTGTTGCGAGGATGATGTCTGCTTCTTTCATTACTGTGTTTGTCATATCAAGGCTGGGAACATCTATCCAGTCAATAATTCCCTCGGGAGCACCTGCACTTACTGCTGCTTCAAGAACAAGCTTTGCCGCTGCAATTGTACAGTTCTTCGCTCTGGGATGGGGGGAAATAATAATAGCATTTCTTGTTTTAAGAGCAAGAAGACACTTAAATATAGCTGTTGACGTGGGGTTTGTTGTAGGAATAACTGCAGCAACCACACCGATAGGTTCAGCAATTTTCTTTATTCCGAATGCACTGTCTTCTTCAACAATACCGCAGGTCTTGGTATCCTTATAGGCATTATATATATATTCTGAAGCGTAGTTATTTTTTATAACCTTATCTTCAACAATACCCATACCTGTTTCTTCTACTGCCATTTTTGCAAGAGGGATTCTTGCCTTATTTGCAGCAGATGCGGCAGCCAAGAAAATTTTGTCAACCTGCTCCTGTGTATAAGTTGCGAAAACCTTCTGTGCTTCTCTTATGCGCTGTATAGCCTGTTCGAGCTTTTCAACGCTGTCTACGATTTCGCAAGTTTTCTTTTCCATGATTTATTCCTCCTAATTTTAATATACTAATTGATTGCTCAGATGAGCTAATGACAAAGCAAGATTTTCCTGCTTTACAATTATATTTTCGGGAACCTCCAATATTGTGGGAGTGAAGTTCCATATTGCTTTTATTCCGCCTGAAATCATTCTATCGCACACTTTCTGTGCATTTTCTTCGGATACTGTTATTATTCCGATGTGTACCTTATTAGCCTTGCAGTAGCTTTCAAAAAGGAGCATAGGTAAAACCTGAGTTGCATCTTCGTTTTCGATATTCACATCAAAAGCCCCGATTATACGCACCCCAAATTCTTCAAATCCGTCATAATTGAGAAGTGCTCTTCCCAATCTTCCTGCACCTACAAGCACTGCATGGGTCATTTTATCACCGCCAAGTGCTTTTTCAATGCTTTCCGTAAGCTCCTCGGTTACATAACCGATTTTCGGTCTTCCCGAACCGCTGACAGAATTGAGGTCCTTTCTGACTTGTACTTCCCCAAGGTGAAGTGCTCTGGCTATGGCAGTAGCCGAAACACATCCTTTCCCCGGCAAAGTTTTAAGGTATTTCAGGTAAATCGGAAGTCTGCCCAAGGTCGCTTTTGAAACAGCACTTCTTTCCATATTTATACCTCCCTTTTGGTTCGTATGTATAATAACACAAAAAATTTTTCTTGGGAATTATTAAAATGTTATATCAATATATCAATATCGATATAACATTTATTGAAAGAAAAAAGGCGGTGTAAAAAGCTTTTGTTTTTTACACCGCCTGATATTTAAATATATTTTCTTTTTGAAGCACATAACTCTGTTATAAACTGTTTATCAAGCTTACTTAATTTATACCCTTTCTTATAAATAAGAACATCCTTATAAACCTTTTGATTTTCCTTACATTCCTTTTGTATCAGGTTCCGCCTTTCGGAAGGCTTATCGGGTAGCGGAGATACCCACATAAAGATTTCGGGGTTTTCCGAAAGCATTTCAAACTGACTTGCCCTTTCAAAGACAAAAATTCTTCTTCCTATATTGTCAGGAAGCTCCTCTTTCACCACCTTGGCCAGAGGAAGCGACGGAACGTAGGGGTCAGCATGGGCTATTTCAATATAGTCTGTCAAATTATCAAAGGTAATATCTTCAATCTGCGCCAGATAGCTGTCCTTATTCATTACCAATTTATAAGAAAATTCCGTTATAAGCTCGTAGCTTAATCCTTTTTCTTCAAGCATTGCCTTAAAATACTTATCATAGTTCTCCGCATATCTTATTATGCCTAATTTATAGTCGTGATTCAGGAGATTGTTTATTGTCCGCTGGGAATTTGTTTCTTTGTAAAAAAGCTCCGCATCATGACTTCCCAAGGTTTTGGAAAACTGTGCAAAGGCATCAGATATATAACTGGCACGAGGAACACAAATAGAAAACTTCAGCTTTTTTGCAGAGCCGTTTTTGTACATAGCTTCCACATTTTCAATTTGTCTGAGTATGCCTTTTGCATAATTTATAAACTCTTCTCCCTCAGGGGTGAGAAACATTCCCTTTGCGCTGCGGTCAAAAATTGTAATGCCCAAATCTGCTTCCAATTCCTTTATTGACCTGCTGATATTCGGTTGTGCAATAAGTAAAATTTCTGCCGCTTTACTAAGGGAGCCTGCACGTGCTACCTCAACAGCATATTTCATATGCAATATATTCATATAGACTCTCCTGCCTGTTTATTACATATTAGAATATTCATTTTTTACATTTTAATTATACCATAATAAGGAATTATGTCAATTATTTTCCCACCTTATTATTTTATATAATTGCTATGTGCAGTTCTTGACAACTTTTTTGCCGTAGTATAAAATATAAAAAGATGATAAATAGTAAAGAGGGAGGGTTTTTATGGATAGTTTAATAAAAGAGCTTCGTGAGAAGCATATTTTACCACGTGATAAGTTTCATAAGCTTTTGTCCACAGATAAATACGATGCCCTTCTTTTTGAATCTGCTGACGAAATAAGGCAGTCTGTTTACGGCAAGGATGTATATATACGCGGTCTGATTGAGTTTACCAATTACTGCAAAAACGACTGTTACTATTGCGGAATACGGTGCAGTAATAAAAACGCGGTAAGATACCGCCTTTCCAGAGAGGATATCCTTGAATGTTGCCGAGAGGGGTACGGGCTTGGATTCCGCACATTTGTGTTGCAGGGCGGAGAGGACCCGTATTTTACAGATGAAAGAATGGTGGACATTATAAAAAGCATCCGCGAAGAATTTCCTGACTGTGCCATTACTCTTTCCGTAGGTGAAAAATCATATGAGAGCTACCTTGCCTACTATAATGCAGGGGCGAACAGATTTCTTCTCCGTCACGAGACGGCAGAAAGCGACCATTACAACAAATTGCACCCCGAATATATGAAGCTTGAAACCCGTAAGAAGTGCCTTTTTGACCTAAAGAAAATCGGGTATCAGGTGGGAAGCGGATTTATGATTGGCTCTCCTTTTCAGACTATGGATAATATAATTTCCGATTTAGAATTTCTTTATGAGCTTCAGCCTGATATGATTGGTATAGGTCCGTATATTGTGCATAAGGAAACCCCATTTGCAGAATACGAAAGCGGAAGCGTGGAAATGACAGTAAAGCTTATTGCAGTTCTGCGTCATATGTTCCCCCATGCCCTCATTCCTGCTACTACGGCATTGGGAACGCTTCACCCAAATGGTAGAGAGATGGGACTTAAAGCAGGTGCGAATGTTGTTATGCCTAACCTATCCCCAAGAGCGTACAGAAAGCTCTATGATTTATACGAAAACAAGCTTTCCACGGGTGAGGAGGCTGCACAGAGCCGTGCCGCACTTGAGAAAAAGGTCGCAAATGCAGGATATAAAGTAGTTACTGCTATTGGCAATGTAAAAAGGTGATATAAAATGACTAAATGCTTAATCGCAATGAGCGGCGGTGTTGACAGTGCCGTTGCGGCACTCCTTGTAAAAGAAAAAAATACGGATTGCATCGGCGCAACCATGAAGCTTCTTGGCGGAGGCGGAATTGAGCTTGACGAGGAGCACGCCTGCTGTTCAAAGGAAGATATTGAGGATGCAAAGAAAGTTTGTGAAAAGCTCGGGATGGAGCATTATCTTTATGATTTTTCTGAACATTTTGCAGATATGGTTGTAAATAAGTTTATTCACGCATATGAAACAGGTGCAACGCCAAATCCCTGCATAGAATGTAACCGATATTTAAAGTTTGAAAGGCTTTTTAAAGAGGCAGAAAACTTAGGTTGCAGTCATATTGCCACAGGACATTATGCACGTGTTGAGTATGATGAAGAAAGTGACAGATGGCTCCTTAAAAAGGCA
>JAZUPX010000001.1:0-4502 GCA_045605405.1 Clostridia bacterium | reverse complement strand
CCATGGGATCAACAGAGCTTAGCCACGACTGGTAAGAAGACATTCCTACATAATCTACATACTCATCGCCCGGATAATACATATCTATGTTGTCGGGAGGATACCAAAGCGGTGACCATACTATTGGCACTGATGGGGCGTGTTCTCTGAAAATATTTGCCACATACCTAAATGCCTCGATATAGGCATTGGCATCAGCAGTATACCATCCGTTGGTGTTACTGTTCATTTCGTTGGCAAACCTCAGCATGAAATCACAGTCGTGAGCCTCCATATCTTTAGCAAGTCTGATAAGATAATCGGGGTTGTTGTACACCATTTGCATTCCGTTATACGGTTCGAGAGCAAGCTCGATTATCTTTCCTTCTTCGGCAGCTCTTGAAAGGTGGCTTTCATAGTGAGAAAGCTCTGTTCCGAAAGGATAATATAAAAGATATATGCCGTGGTCTTTTCCTGCGACATTTTTGAAATCATACACATAAAATTTGTTTTCAATATTGTTTTTGTCATGTGCCAGCGGCTCACCCTCTGCAAAAGCACCCAAAAGGGCACCATTTACAGGTTCGTGTTCTGCACCGAAATTTTTGGTTAAAGCCTTTGATTTGTCATCAGTCTTTACGTACAAAGTCATTTCCTGATTAATGAAAAGAGATTTTCGTTCTGCAGAAATTTTCGCCTGAACTGCATCATCTCCCGAGACCTGCCCCCAGTAATAAGCTTCTCTGCGGAACGCGGCATCTGCATCAGAGAATTGACCATTCCTTGCATATGCTTCACCAAGGTGGCCTAAAAATCTTGCTGTTGTTTCTTTATCATTGGCCGCAATCGGAGAAGATATACACTGTTCCAGTTTTTGAACTGCAAGAGCATAATTCCCCGAATTCTTTGCTTCAAGACCTTCTGCATATACTCCCCAGAAATTTCTGATTGTCTTTGCATTCTCCAGACGATATATTTTGCTGTTGCTTGCCTGAGTGTCTACAACAACCATTTTTTTTGCTCCGTCCCATGAAACAATAGCACCAAAACTTTCGAGCACCGCACGGATTGGGAGATAGGTTCTTCCTCCCTTTATAACTGCAGATGTATCTATCTCCACCTTATTCCCGTCACGTAATATATACTTATGACCTATTGGAACCTGTACGGTAGTACCATTCATGTTGACAGATGCTGTGCGTGTTGCAGCGTCCCATCCGACCTCTGCTCCGGCACTTTCCATTGTTATTCTCAAAGGTACCATTGTTCTGGAGTTTTCGTCCACAAACGGATAACCTGTATCCTTATTAAACTGAACCAGATACCCGTCTACTGAAACAGTAGTAGAGGATGCTGTTGCCACCAAAAATAGTGACATTAAAATCAGCACGCCCAAGCTGATTCCAAAAAATATCTTTTTCATAACTACCTCCATATATTTATCTGTTATAAATATAATGTTATCACACTAATGTGATAAAGACAATGATTTTGTAAAAAAGGCATGGTTTTTTTGTCTAAACCCCGTGATTCACTTCATATACTGTAAGGGAGGTTTTTTTATGACGGTGATTTATATTATCCTTGGGGCAATACTGACGACGGTTTTTTTTATAAACATAAAAACTGCCGCCTCTGTTCTTTGCAGAATCGCAGGCGGCTTTGCTTTCTTATATATATACAACTCTGTTGCATATGGGCTTCCCCTTTTGGGAATAAACGTTATTTCCGCTGCAGTTTGCGGTATTCTGGGTCTTCCGGGATTGGGACTTCTTATCTGCCTCGGTCTTCTTTGACAGCTTTCTTGATGTGTGCAAGGGTGTATTTTTCACCCTTGTCACTAAGCATCACAAGCCAGCTTTCAAGAAGGTCCGAGGTTTCCTCATGTATAAAACGTTTGCCCTTACCCCCTTCAAAATATTCTACGGGGTGGCTTTGGGTATAGTTTTTGCCCTGATATATTTTGCTTGCCGCCACTCTGTCGCAAAACATTTCCGCAACATAACATACAGGCATTTTTACGGGGCATACTCTTTTCTCTTTTGGATTGTAGTCATTCCAATATTCAAAATGATGTCTGTTTCTGCCCTTGTGATGAAGCCATGCCTCACTGTACCCCTTGTGCTCCCTTTCGGTTTCGTTGGGGCTGTGAGTACCGCTGTAATACTTTACTCCCTGCAAAAATTCCACAGGAGCATACTTTGAAAGGTCGTGACGAAGCCCCTGCCACAGTATCCCTGCCTTGCTGCAATGACGGATTACCGCGTGACGGTGACGGGTTATTGTTTTGAAGTGCCCAAAGGCATTTTTAAGATAGTTCGTTTTCAAGGGAGGCACCTTCTTTCCTATATAATATAACATATTTTCAGGCAGAACGCAATATCGTTCCCCTTGTTTTATAGCACAATCCTGAACTCCGTTCCCTTTCCGGGAGTACTTTTTACTGTAATCGTTCCGCCGTGAAGCTTGATTATGCTTTTTGCCATCGAAAGCCCTAATCCGCTGCTACCGTATTCGTCATTGCGGACATCATCAACTCTGTAAAAACGAGTCCATATCTTATCAATGTGTTCTTTGGCTATTCCGACGCCATTGTCTCTAACAACAATTTCCGTTCTGTCGCCAAGCTTTGTTGCGGAAACAGAAACACTGCCTGACTCATTACTATATTTTATTCCGTTGCTGATTAGATTGGTAATTGCCGAGAGAATCAAGGATTCATCTGCATCCACGATAGTGCCTTCGGCAACATCTGAAAAAAGCAAAATTCCTTTCTGTGACGCCAGTTCTTTCATACTGTCAATGGCAATATCGATAAGCACGCCGAGGTCAACTTTTTCTTTGTTAAATTTCTGTCTGTTCTGATCGATTCTGGCAAGGAGCAGAAGTCTTGATACAAGCTTTGAAACCTGCTTTGATTTATCAACTATCGTCTGTGCAAGCTCCTTTTCTTTCTCATCTTTTGCAATATCCAAAAGATACTCGCCTTGCGCAAGAATAACGCTGATGGGTGTTCTCAGTTCGTGCGAAGCATCAGATGTGAACTGTTTTTCCTGCTTAATTAGGTTTTCAATTTTATCAAGCATTTTATTAAGTGTTATTGACAGGTGATGAAGTTCATCCTCTTTTGCATCAGGTGTGATTTCTATTCTTCTGGTAAGGTCTTTCTGGCGGGAAATGTCATTTGCAGTCTTTACTATATTGTTTACCGGTCTGAACGCTCTTTTAGTAATATAGTATCCGCCAAGTGCTGTTAAAAGCAAAATAAGCGGTATTAAAATCAGCATAATTATAATCGCTGAACGTCCCAAAAGCATTGTGGAATTAACCGATTCCACACCTCTTACCCAAAAACCGCCACGCATTCCGGATGGTGATGGAGTTCTGGTATCATAAACAATATACTCTTTTCCATCAAGGCTTTCTCTTCGGGGGATGCCTTCTACAAAAGGAACATTTACAACATCATAATTATACTGTCCTACAAGATATTTTCCATCTATTGCGTAAATAGATACATTTTTAAACTCTTCTTTGCTTTCGACAATTTCAAACACACCGGGTTGACGCTTAGATAATTTTTCAGTTACCTGTGTAACCTGAAGAATGACATCCTTTTCAACACTGTCTATTGAAAGCTGATAAGAAAGTCCGCCGACAAGCGACAGTACAACCACGATTAAAACAAACATAAGTGAGGTGTACCATATTGTTATTCTTGTTTTTATAGAAGTGATTTTTTTCATTTTCAATCTTCCTTTATAACATATCCAACATTCTTGATAGTATGAAGGAGTTTTTTCTCAAAGCTATCATCAATTTTCTTACGAAGGTGATGTATATACACCTTAATCACATCGCTTGAGCCTTCATATTCATAGTTGCGGATGTTTTCCTCAATCTTCTCTTTTGAAACAATGATACCTTTATTCCGCATAAGGTATTCAAGCACAGAGTATTCCTTTGAAGAAAGCTCTATTTCTGTATCTCCGCGCTTTACAGCTCTTGCTACAGTATCAACGCTTAAATCTGCAATTTCAAGTACGGTGCCTGTTACGTTTTCTTTCACACGGAGCATTGCTCTTATCCTTGCACATAAAACATCAAAGGAGAATGGTTTTGTAAGATAATCATTTGCACCAAGGTCAAGTCCCGCTATAATATCTTCGTCCGAATCCTTTGCCGTAAGCATCAAAACGGGAGTGAGTATTTTCTTGTCACGCATTGTGTGAAGAACATCAAAGCCGCTTAGTTTCGGCATCATAACATCAAGTATAATTCCGTCATACTGTGTGTTTTCTATATAATATAAAGCATCCTCGCCATCAAAACAGCTATCAACCGTATAACCGATTTTTGTCAGTCTTTCCGTCAATGTTTTATTAAGATGCTTTTCATCTTCAACAACCAAAAGTCGCATAATTTCACCTCTTTTGCTTAACTAAGTATACCACATTATGTCTCAAATTTCAAGAAATGCGAACATTTTGTATATATTATACAAGGTGTGACTTTTATTGCCA